>NZ_JAPVZO010000017.1:0-48515 GCF_041432445.1 Streptococcus sp. 27098_8_69
AGTAGAAACTCCAGCTAAGGTAACACCAAATGCACCAAGAACTGAAAAACCAGCTAAGATTGAAATCACACGCAAACCAAATGGTGATGCAGTCGTAACGCCTAAGAAACCAGATGGCTCAACTTACCCATCAGGCAGCAAGGTTGTGATTCCAGGTGAAAACAACACACCAATCACAGTCACAATCGGCGACAATGGTTCAGGTGAAGTACCAAATGATAAGCTTCCTAAGAAAGATGTCCCAGGTACAGGAACAGTAACCGAACCGAACAAGAAACCATCACAACCAGTGGATGTAACAACACCAGGTCAAAAGACACCAACAGTAGATGTTGAACAAGATCCTAAGACAGGTGACGTTACAGTAACACCGAAGAAACCAGATGGCACAACATACCCACCAGGCACTACGGTAGAAATCCCAGGTAAAGATGGAAACCCAATCACAGTAACAATCGGTGAAGACGGTAAAGGTAAAGTACCAAACAGCGAATTACCAGACGGTAAAGTTCCAGGTACAGGTAAGATTACTGAACCAGGTAAACCAGCTGTTGAAGTTCCAGTAACAACACCAGGTAAGGTAACACCAGAAACACCAACAGATCCAATTCCAGATGTACCAGTGACACCTGATACTAATGGAGGTTCTGGTCAAGATACACCAGCACCAGCTACTCCAACTCCAAATGCAGTTACTCCGAATGCAGATCAGGTAGATACTAAGACTACTGTTGATAATGGAGCTAAGTCAAATGATTCTCAAAATGTGTTGCCAAATACAGGAACAGAATCAAATGCGACTCTTGCATCTCTAGGTCTTCTTGGTATTCTAGGTGGTCTCGGACTTGCTTTGGGAAAGAAAAAAGAAGACTAAAAAATTAGTTAAATAAACATTCATTCTTTTGTGTTATAAAGACAAACTAGATTGGTTCTGGGAATCGTGTTAGTCATAAAATAAAAAGAATGTTTAGATAAAGAAAGCGAACAATGCTAGGATTTTGTTAAACGGAATTCTAAGTATTGTTCGCTTTTGTGGTATAATAAATACTATGCATAAGAAACCGACATCAGCCTATGTGCATATTCCGTTTTGCACACAGATTTGTTATTATTGTGACTTTTCAAAGGTCTTTATTAAAAATCAGCCAGTAGACAGCTATCTAGAGCATCTACTGCAAGAATTTCATTCTTATGATATTCAAAAATTGCGTACACTCTATATTGGTGGTGGGACACCGACAGCCTTGTCCGCTTCTCAATTGGAAGTTTTGTTAGATGGATTAACTAAAAATCTGGACTTATCAATGTTGGAAGAGTTGACCATTGAGGCCAATCCTGGTGACCTGGATGCTGATAAGATTGCTGTTTTGAAAAATTCTGCAGTCAATCGTGTTTCACTAGGTGTTCAAACCTTTGATGACAAAATGTTGAAAAAAATTGGGCGTAGTCATTTGGAGAAGGATATTTATGAAAATATCGATCGCCTCAAACTTGCTGGTTTTGACAATATTTCCATTGACTTAATTTACGCACTTCCTGGTCAGACTATGGATCAGGTCAAGGACAATGTTGCCAAGGCTATTGCCCTTGATATTCCTCATATGAGTCTCTATAGCTTAATTTTGGAAAATCATACGGTCTTTATGAATCGTATGAGACGAGGGAAATTACCACTTCCAAAGGAAGAATTAGAAGCAGAGATGTTTGACTATATCATTGCAGAGCTAGAAAGAGCTGGATTTGAGCATTATGAGATTTCTAACTTTTCTATGCCAGGCTTTGAAAGTCGTCACAATCTTATGTACTGGGACAATGCCGAGTATTATGGAATCGGTGCTGGTGCGTCTGGCTATGTAGACGGTGTTCGCTATAAAAACCATGGGCCGATCCGCCGTTATTTAAAGGCGGTAGAAGAGGGAAGTGCTCGTATCAATGAAGAACACTTGAGTCAAAGGGAGCAAATGGAAGAAGAGATGTTTCTCGGCCTTCGCAAGAAGTCAGGAGTTTCCATGGCACGCTTTGAAGAAAAATTTGGACGGTCTTTCCAGGAACTTTATGGAGATGTTGTTAGAGAATTGATTCAACAAGGTCTTATGCAGGTTGAGGGTGATTGTGTTCGTATGACCAAGAGAGGTCTCTTCTTAGGTGATACAGTAGCAGAACGATTTATATTGGAGTAAAATTATGGGCTTAACTTATCAAATGAAGATGAAAATTCCTTTTGATATGGCTGACATGAATGGTCATATCAAGATACCAGATGTGATCTTGTTGTCCCTCCAGGTCTCAGGGATGCAGTCAATTGAACTGGGAGTGAGTGATAAGGATGTTTTAGAACAGTATAATCTGGTCTGGATTATCACAGATTATGATATTGACGTGGTTCGTTTGCCTCGTTTTGCTGAGGAAATCACCATTGAAACAGAAGCTTTGACCTATAATCGTCTTTTTTGCTACCGCCGATTTACTATTTATGATGAAGATGGTCAAGAAATCATTCATATGGTAGCTACCTTTGTCCTTATGGATCGTGAGAGTCGAAAGGTTCATCCTGTAGTACCAGAAATTGTCGCTCCTTATCAATCTGAGTTTTCTAAGAAACTGGTCCGTGGGCCAAAATATACAGAGCTGGAAGAAGCGATAAGCAAGGACTACCACGTTCGTTTTTATGACTTGGATATGAATGGTCACGTCAATAACAGCAAATACTTAGATTGGATTTTTGAGGTCATGGGAGCAGATTTTCTGACCAATCATGTTCCTAAAAAAATCAACCTCAAATATGTCAAGGAAGTTCGACCAGGCGGAATGATTACTTCTAGTTATGAATTGAATGAACTAGAAAGCAATCACCAAGTTACAAGTGATGGCGACATCAATGCTCAGGCAAAAATAACTTGGCAAGAAATTAACAAAGATTAGAAAGAAAGATATGACTTATAAAGGTTATTTAATTGATTTAGACGGAACAATCTATAAGGGAAAAGATAGAATCCCAGCAGGAGAAGCTTTTGTTCATGAGTTACAAAAAAGAGAGATTCCTTATCTTTTTGTGACAAACAACACCACTCGTACACCTGAGAGTGTTCAAGAGATGCTAGCCAATCAGTTTAACATCGACACGCCTGTTTCGACGATCTATACTGCAACCTTAGCGACTATCGATTACATGAATGATCTAGGACTTGATAAGACAGTTTATGTCATCGGAGAATCAGGGCTCAAGGAAGCCATTCAAGCAGCAGGATACGTTGAAGATAAAGAAAATCCAGCCTATGTGGTTGTTGGCTTGGACTGGCAAGTAGACTATGAAAAATTTGCTACGGCAACCCTAGCTATTCATAAAGGAGCTCATTTTATCGGTACTAACCCTGATTTGAACATCCCGACGGAACGAGGTCTTTTGCCTGGTGCTGGTTCACTGGTTACTCTGCTCGAAGCAGCAACTCGCGTAAAACCAGTTTATATTGGAAAACCTAATGCGATTATTATGGACAAGGCTGTTGAACACCTAGGACTTGAGCGAGAAGAAATTGTCATGGTGGGTGATAATTACCTGACTGATATTCGAGCTGGTATTGACAATGGCATTCCTAGCCTTTTGGTGACGACAGGATTTACAAAACCTGAAGAAGTAGCGGATTTACCAATTGCACCAACTCATGTCCTTTCAAGTCTAGCGGAGTGGGATTTCGATGAAAACTAAGTTTACTTTTGTAGGAAGTATTCTCTTTCTCCTCTCGCTTGCTATTTTATTGACCATTTACCTGGCTTGGTTGGTCTATCCTCAGGAAATTTCTTGGTTAAACTTGACAAATCGTGTTCATCTGCAACCTCAGACCATCCAGCATAATTTTAATGTTTTGATGGATTATTTGACCAATCCGTTGAGTCAGGTATTAGCAATGCCAGATTTTCCTTCATCTGCATCTGGAATCTATCATTTTGCAGTTGTGAAGGGACTCTTCCATCTGGCTCAAGGTGTAGCAATCGTAACGCTACCGATTTTCTATCTTTTTTGGAAGCAGATCATTCAGAAAGGATTTCTATCTCTCTACCGTAGAGGAATTTTAATCATGCTCTCGCTACCTTTGGTACTTGGTTTAGTTGGAGTTTTCATTGGATTTGAGCAGTTCTTTACTTTGTTTCATCAAATTCTTTTTGTAGGTGATGATACCTGGCTATTTGATCCAGCAAAGGATCCTGTCATTCTTATCCTACCAGAGGACTTTTTCCTCCATGCCTTTCTCCTATTTTTCTGCTTGTATGAATTGATTTTTGGATTTCTGTACCTACAGAGTAGAAAAACAAATAGATAAGTCAAGAAAAGTATTACTGATTCCAAATAAGATGTAGGAAAAACTATCGTTTGTAACATGAATATTTCTATATTTAAGCAAAACATTCACATTTGATTCTAAAAAACCTATTTTTCTTGAAAAAGTAGGTTTTTTTACGGAAATAACTAGTCAAGCGCTTTATTTTTTTGTATAATAGGAATAGAAAAGTATGTAAAGAAGAGGAAAGCATGATTACACTATTTTTATCACCGAGTTGTACATCATGTCGTAAAGCAAAGGCCTGGCTCGAGAATCATAAAGTGCCCTTCCAAGAGCATAATATTATGACCAGCCCTTTAACGAGAAAAGAACTGCAACACATTCTTTCCTTGACCGAAAATGGTACTGATGACATCATCTCGACTCGTTCAAAGATTTTTCAAAAATTGAATATTGATGTAGAGAGTATCTCAGTATCGGAGTTGCTTCATTTAATTGAGCAGTATCCGAGTCTTTTGCGTCGTCCGATTATTATTGACGCAAAGCGGATGCAAATCGGTTTTAATGAAGATGAGATTCGTGCTTTTCTCCCTCGTAGTTACCGTAAACAAGAACTGAAAGAAGCTACATTGAGAGCTGGTATTAATTAGATGAATAAACAGTATAGTTACCCACTAGATTTGTCGTGGAGCACTGAAGAACTTGCTTCAGTGCTTTCTTTTTTTAATGATGTTGAAGCAGCCTATGAGACTAAGATAGAAGCAAAGAAACTATTAGATTCCTATAAGGAATTCAAAGCGGTTGTTCCAAGCAAGAGTGAAGAGAAACGCTTGGGCCGTGAATTTGAATCTGCGAGTGGTTATTCCTTCTATCGAGCTGTCCAATTAGCTAAAGAACAAAGGGAAGGGAAGATTTCGCTTGGAAAATAAATTTGCATTTGCCAAAGAAATTGTCAAGGAAGCAGGAAACTATATTCTAGCTCACATGCAGGAAGATTTGCATATTGAGAGAAAATCATCCCCTACAGACTTGGTGACTCGTTTGGACAAGGAAGTTCAGAATTTTTTGGTTGATAAGATTCGTTCGCGTTATCCTGATGACCAATTTTGTGCAGAAGAAGGCTGTCTGCGTACTTCAGTTGAACACGGATCTGTTTGGGTCATTGATCCCATTGATGGTACCAACAACTTTGTCGCCCAAGGTGAAGATTTTGCCATTATGGTAGCTTATTTTGAAAACGGTGTGGGTCGGTTTGGGATCATTTATGATGTCATGAAAGGTCATTGTTATCATGGAGGAGGTGCTTTTCAGGCCTATCTCAATGAAGAACCCTTACCTAATTTTAAGGATCACCCCTTGCGAGATTTTCTAATTGCGAGTAATGCTGGCATGTTGGAAACAAACGCTTGGGGTGTAGCAGAATTAGCTAATGCTTCACTCGGCGTACGAATATATGGAAGCGCGGCTATTAGTTTTTCAAAAATATTATCTGGTCAGCTATTGACCTATATCAGTTATCTCCAACCTTGGGATTATGCTGCAGCTAGCATCATTGGAGAAAGTTTAGGTTATCAAATTGTAACCTTAAGTGGAGAGCCGTTGGATTTTCACACACGACAACCAATCATGATGGTTCCAACAGACAAGTTGGCAGAAATCCAATCCTATATCTATGAAAGGAAATAAACTTACATGCAATTTCCAGAAGGATTTGTAAAAAAATATGAAGCAATATTGGGAGATGAGGCAAGAGCTTTTCTTGCCTCTTTTGATGATGAGGCAGTTTCCGCCTTTCGCATCAATCCCTTAAAAGAAAGCCAAGTTTCTTTTTCAGATGCTATTCCACATACACCTTGGGGCTATTATGGCAAGGTTTCAGGGAAATCACCTGAGCATGTAACAGGCTTGGTCTATTCCCAAGAACCTGCTGCACAAATGGTTGCACAAGTAGCTCAACCAAAACCAGGCATGAAGGTCTTGGATTTGGCAGCGGCTCCCGGTGGGAAATCAACTCAACTGGCAGCTTATCTTGCAGGCGAAGGACTACTTGTTTCCAATGAAATTTCTAGCAAGCGAGCTAAGATTTTGGTTGAAAATATGGAGCGTTTTGGTGCAACAAATGTTGTTGTAACCAATGAATCTGCCGATCGTTTGGCTAAAGTATTTAAGGGATATTTTGACCTAATTGTCCTAGATGCACCATGCTCTGGAGAAGGGATGTTCCGAAAACAGCCAGATGCCATGGATTATTGGAGTGTAGAATATCCAAGCCAATGTGCTGACTTGCAGCGTGAAATTCTAGAGGATGCGGTCACCATGTTAGCTGATGGTGGTCGTTTGGTCTATTCGACTTGTACATGGGCTCCAGAAGAAAACGAAGAAATTATCAAATGGTTGCTGGATAGTTATGATTTTGAATTGATTCCAATCGAACCTATCAATGATATGGCTCCTGGGATTGATTTTCCAGAGACAGCTCGGATGTACCCACATCGTTTTAAGGGAGAAGGTCAGTTCGTGGCCCATCTTCAGTTTAAAGGTCAAAACAAGGCTGGGAAGTTCAAATCTTCTAAGACTAATCTCAGTCGCGAACAGTTGAGTTTATGGCAAGATTTTGAAAAAAAACATCTAAAGATTAATTTGCCAGGTATTTTACAGACTTTTGGAGACCAACTGTATCTCTTACCAGCAGTCCTACCAGATTTGGGTAAACTTAGGATTGCACGAAACGGACTTCATCTTGGAACCTTTAAGAAAAAACGTTTTGAACCAAGTTTTGCTCTTGGTTTAGCCTTAAAACCAAGCCAAGTCAAGCAAGTCATTGAAATACATCAAGAAGACTTCGTTAAATACGTGGCCGGTGAAACAGTTCAGCTGTCTGAAACTTTGCCAAATGGCTGGTATCAAGTTTTGGTTGGTGGGAATGGTCTAGGTTTTGCAAAAGTGACCGGAAATACTCTAAAGAATTATTTCCCCAAGGGCTTGAGGTTTAAGGTAAAAAACTAGTCAAAATCAGTATTCTATGTTATAGTGGAAGTATGGATTTTTTGCATAAAACAATAGAAAATAGGGCGAAATTCCAAGCTATTCATCATTATTTTCAAGGAGACAAATAGTGAAAAAAATTAAAAAACTCACCCTCTTTCTTGCAACCTTTTTACTTGCTGGTTCACTAGCAGGATGTGCAAGTTGGATTGATCGTGGGGAGTCAATGACGGCTGTTGGCTCAACTGCCCTCCAACCTTTAGTCGAGGCGGCAGCAGATGAATTTGCATCAGCTCATATCGGTAAAACGGTCAATGTTCAAGGAGGAGGTTCTGGTACAGGACTGTCTCAGGTTCAATCAGGAGCAGTAGATGTTGGGAACTCGGATGTATTTGCTGAGGAAAAAGACGGTATTGATGCTTCAGCCTTGGTCGATCATAAGGTAGCTGTTGCAGGTTTGGCTGTTATTATCAATAAAGAAGTAGATGTTGATAATCTAACGACAGATCAACTCCGACAAATCTTCACTGGAGAAATTACCAACTGGAAAGAAGTCGGCGGGAAAGATTTAGCCATCTCTATAATCAACCGTGCGGCTAGTTCAGGTTCTCGTGCAACCTTTGATAGTGTGATCATGAATGGTCAATCAGCAATGCAAAGTCAGGAACAGGATTCAAACGGGATGGTCAAATCAATCGTTTCTCAAACCCCTGGAGCTATTTCCTACCTAGCCTTTGCATATGTCGATGATTCGGTTGGGAAAATCAAACTCAATGGTTATGAACCAATTTCAGAGAATGTGACCACGAATAATTGGCCTTTGTGGTCTTATGAACATATGTATACACTTGGTGAGCCAAATGAATTGGTTGCCGAATTCTTAAACTTTATCCTTTCAGACGAAGCTCAGAACGGAATCGTTAAAGGAATGGGCTATATTTCTGTTAAGGAAATGAAGGTTGAAAAAGATGCTGCAGGAACTGTAACAGCGCTAGAAGGGAGTCAATAATGAATCAAGAAGAATTATCTAAAAAATTGCTCTCTCCGTCAAAGAACTCTCGTCTTGAGAAATTAGGGAGAAGTCTGACTTTTGCCTGCCTCTCTTTGATTGTTATCATTGTGGCTATGATTTTAATCTTTGTAGCCCAAAAAGGTTTGTCAACCTTCTTTGTCAATGGTGTGAATATCTTTGATTTTCTCTTTGGTGCAACTTGGAATCCATCAGGTAAACAGTTTGGCGCCCTTCCGATGATTTTGGGTTCCTTTATTGTTACCATTCTATCTGCTCTCATCGCAACACCATTTGCCATTGGGGCAGCTGTCTTTATGACAGAAGTATCACCAAAAGGGGCAAAGATTTTACAACCTGCTATTGAACTCCTAGTTGGGATTCCTTCGGTAGTTTATGGATTTATCGGTTTGCAGGTCGTGGTACCATTTGTACGTAGTGTCTTTGGTGGAACAGGTTTTGGTATTTTATCAGGAATTTTCGTTCTCTTTGTTATGATTTTGCCGACTGTAACTTTTATGACAACTGATAGCTTACGTGCAGTGCCTCGTCACTACCGTGAAGCAAGTTTAGCCATGGGAGCGACTCGTTGGCAAACCATCTGGCGTGTAACCTTGAAGGCTGCTCGTTCAGGTATTTTTACAGCAGTGGTTTTCGGGATGGCGCGTGCTTTTGGTGAAGCCCTTGCGATTCAGATGGTGGTCGGTAACTCAGCAGTTGTTCCAACATCATTGACGACACCAGCAGCGACTTTAACATCTGTATTGACCATGGGAATTGGTAATACCGTTATGGGAACTGTTGATAATAATGTTCTTTGGTCACTGGCCTTAGTATTGCTCTTGATGAGCTTGGCCTTTAACAGTGTGATTAAATTGATTACGAAAGAAAGAGGAAAGAAAAACTATGCACGCTAAGAAATTAGATAAACTTGCAACAGCTGTCCTCTATACCATCGCAGGAATCATTGTGACCATTCTTGCTTCCTTGATTCTCTATATCTTGGTTCGAGGCTTACCTCATGTTTCTTGGTCCTTCTTGACTGGAAAATCATCTTCTTACCAAGCAGGTGGAGGTATTGGAATTCAGCTTTATAATTCCTTCTTCCTTTTGGTCATCACCTTGTTCATCTCTGTGCCTTTGTCAATGGGAGCTGGGATTTACTTGGCTGAGTATGCCAAAAAAGGTTGTGTTACCAACTTCGTTCGTACCTGTATTGAGATTTTGTCTTCACTGCCATCAGTCGTAGTCGGTCTCTTTGGTTACCTTATCTTTGTCGTTCAGTTTGAATATGGATTTTCAATTATTTCAGGTGCCTTGGCTTTGACTGTCTTTAACCTTCCACAGATGACGCGTAATGTTGAAGACAGTTTGAAGCACGTTCACCATACACAACGTGAAGCTGGTTTAGCACTTGGACTTTCTCGTTGGGAAACAGTTCTTCATGTTGTTATCCCCGAAGCCCTACCTGGTATCGTAACAGGTATCGTGCTTGCATCCGGTCGTATCTTTGGTGAAGCTGCGGCTCTTATCTATACGGCAGGACAATCAGCACCAGCTCTTGACTGGTCAAACTGGAATGTCCTCAGCGTAACCAGTCCAATCTCAATCTTCCGTCAAGCAGAAACCTTGGCCGTCCATATCTGGAAAGTCAACAGTGAAGGAACTATTCCTGATGGAACCCTTGTTTCAGCAGGTTCTGCTGCGGTGCTCCTAATCTTTATCTTGATCTTTAACTTTGGAGCTCGCAAACTCGGAAGCTACCTACACAAGAAATTAACCGCTGCCTAAAGGAGAAGCCATGTCAAAATATAACTGGGATGAAAAGCATATCATCACCTTCCCTGAAGAAAAAGTGGCCCTCTCTACCAAAGATTTACATGTTTACTACGGTAAAAATGAATCCATCAAGGGCATCGATATGCAATTCGAAAAAAATAAAATCACGGCCCTGATTGGTCCGTCTGGATCTGGGAAATCAACCTATCTACGCAGTCTCAATCGTATGAATGATACCATTGATATTGCAAAGGTTACAGGCCAAATCCTCTATCAAGGAATTGACGTTAACCGTCCTGAGATCAATGTTTATGAAATGCGTAAACATATCGGAATGGTATTTCAACGTCCAAATCCATTTGCTAAATCAATCTATCGTAATATTACTTTTGCACATGAACGTGCAGGAGTCAAGGACAAGAAAGTCCTAGATGAAATTGTAGAAACATCTCTTCGTCAAGCTGCCCTCTGGGATCAGGTCAAAGACGACCTTCATAAGTCTGCCTTAACTCTATCAGGTGGTCAGCAGCAACGTCTTTGTATCGCTCGTGCAATCTCTGTTAAACCGGATATTCTCTTGATGGATGAACCGGCATCAGCTTTAGATCCGATTGCGACAGCTCAACTTGAGGAAACCATGCTTGAGTTGAAGAAGGACTTTACCATTATCATCGTAACTCACAGTATGCAACAGGCTGCTCGTGCTAGTGATTATACAGGATTTTTCTACTTGGGTGACTTGATTGAGTATGATAAAACTTCAAATATTTTCCAAAATGCTAAGCTACAGTCAACCAATGACTATGTAACTGGACACTTTGGTTAGAAAGGGAACAGTATGACAGAACCGATTTTACAGGTTTCAGACCTGTCAGTCTATTACAATAAAAAGAAGGCCTTGAATAGTGTTTCCTTATCATTCCAACCCAAGGAAATTACGGCCCTTATCGGTCCGTCTGGATCTGGGAAATCAACACTTCTAAAGGCTATTAACCGAATGGGTGACCTTAATCCTGAAGTGACGACAACTGGATCAGTGGTTTATAACGGTCACAACATCTATAGCCCTCGTACCGATACAGTTGAATTGCGTAAGGAAATTGGAATGGTATTCCAACAACCCAATCCTTTCCCTATGTCTATCTATGAAAATGTCGTTTATGGCCTTCGCATAAATGGAGAAAAGGATAAGCAGGTCTTAGATGAAGCAGTGGAGAAGGCTTTACAGCGTGCTTCAATCTGGGATGAAGTCAAAGACCGTTTGCATGACTCTGCTATTGGTCTTTCAGGTGGTCAACAGCAACGTGTTTGTGTAGCACGTGTATTGGCGACTAGTCCTAAAATCATTCTTTTGGATGAACCAACTTCAGCCTTGGACCCTATTTCTGCTGGTAAGATTGAGGAAACCTTGTATGGTCTAAAAGACAAGTACACCATGCTCTTGGTCACTCGTTCTATGCAGCAAGCATCTCGAATCTCTGATAAGACAGGATTTTTCCTCAATGGAGATTTGATTGAATTTAACGATACCAAGGATATGTTCCTCTATCCTCAACATAAGGAAACAGAGGACTACATTTCAGGTAAATTTGGATAAGGAGTGAGAAGATGTTACGATCTCAATTTGAAGAAGATTTAGAGAAATTGCATAATCAGTTTTATGCTATGGGACAAGAAGTTCTTTCCCAAATCAATCGTACCGTACGTGCTTTTGTAACGCATGACCGTGACATGGCTAAAGAAGTCATAGAGGAAGATGCAGAAGTAAACGAATACGAAGTGAAACTTGAAAAGAAATCATTTGAAATGATCGCCCTACAACAGCCAGTTTCACAAGACTTGCGAACAGTTTTGACAGTTTTAAAAGCTGTTTCAGACCTAGAACGTATGGGAGACCATGCAGTATCTATCGCAAAAGCAACGATTCGTATGAAGGGTGAGCAACGTATCCCTGCAGTTGAAGAAGAAATTAAAAAAATGGGTCGTGAAGTAAAAAACTTTGTTGAGGCTGCTTTAGAACTTTATTTGAATGGTTCTGTGGATCAAGCCTACGAAGTTGCAACTATGGATGAGAATATCAACCATTACTTTGATAGTATTCGAGACCTTGCTACAGAAGAAATCAAAAAACATCCAGAAGCTATCGTCACAGGTCGTGATTATTTCCAAGTTATCTCTTACTTGGAGCGTATTGGTGACTATGCCAAAAATATCTGTGAATGGGTTGTTTACTTTGAAACAGGTAAGATTGTTGAATTGTAAGATTGATTAATTATGCAAAAAAAGGAGCTTGTCAGTAAGTAAAAGCTCCTTTTTTGAAAGAAAAAATGAAAACTTTTCATAAAAATTTAAAATATGCTTGACAAACAAAGTTTATAGAGTTATAATTATACAAAATTAACAGAGAGGTTGTTTATTTATGAATTTTAAAAAATGGATATTTGTCTTATGTAGTTTTCTTGCAAGCTTCTTTTTAGTAGCTTGCCAATCGTCTAGTTCAAGCTCACAGTCTGCAGTGGAGGCCATCAAGCAAAAAGGGAAATTAGTGGTAGCAACTAGTCCAGACTATGCTCCCTTTGAGTTTCAATCCCTTGTAGATGGTAAGAACCAAGTCGTAGGTGCTGATATTGACATGGCGCAGGCAATCGCAGATGAACTTGGAGTGAAATTGGAAGTTTCAAGCATGAGTTTTGATAATGTCTTGACTAGTCTTCAGACAGGAAAAGCAGACCTAGCAATTGCGGGAATCAGTGCAACTGAAGAAAGACAAGAAGTCTTTGATTTCTCAATTCCATACTATGAAAATAAAATTAGCTTCCTTATCAGAAAGTCAGATCTTGAAAAATACAAGGATTTGGACTCTCTAGCAAGTGCTAATATTGCAGCTCAGAAAGGGACTGTTCCTGAATCTATGGTAAAAGAGCAACTTCCAAAGGCACAGTTGACTTCTTTGACAAACATGGGCGAAGCAGTCAATGAGCTTCAATCAGGTAAGGTTGATGCTGTTCATATGGATGAACCAGTTGCTCTAAGCTATGCTGCTAAGAACTCAGATTTGGCAGTAGCTACAGTAAGCTTGACTATGAAAGAAGGCGAAGCAAATGCTGTAGCTATCAAAAAAGGTAACTCAGATTTGAAGGAAGTGGTTGATAAGGTCATCCAAAAACTGAAAGATGACGGAACTTACCAAACTTATCTTGAAAAAGCTGCTAAACTAACAGAAGTAGAACAATAAAAAATAACAGAGTTGGATTTCAGTCCAGCTCTGTTTTTAAATAGCTTAGTGTTTCTTCAATATTTTCTAAAGGAACTTTTGCAAAGTGATAAGGGCAGTTCGCTAGATAGGAAGATTCAAAGAAGTCGAGTTCTAGAGGACTGTGTTTAAGACTAGCGATGCTAGGATAGTTCCTGAGATCAAGCAAAAGCCCATCATGAAGTGGATAGCTCGGTAGGGAAATGGGATAGCTTTGTAAGAGTTGTTGGATGTGCTCCTGACTTTTTTCTTGCAGTGCCAATCGTGCTAGTCTGTTTTTCTCAAAGAGTTGACTATTAATATAGAGTGATAGAGCCTTTTGCATGATAAGGTTGTTGTCATAGTCTAGAATGTTTTTATAGGTTACAAAAGCTTCCTTTATAGTGTTTGGAAGAAGAAGGGCAGTAATCCGAAGGGCAGGAAATAGACTGGTAGAAAAGGACTTGATATAGATGACCAAATCATGCTGGTCTAAATAATGAAAGGTTTGTCCCATTTTAGGATCCAAGTCACCCAGGTAGTCATCCTCAACGATATAAATCTGATATTTTGCAGCTAAGTCAAGGATAGCAAGTTTTTCCTCTTCAGAATAAGAATGCCCCAGAGGATAGTGGAAACGTGGAATGGTATAGAAGAACTTAATCTTTCCGCTTTTAAACTGGTCCTCAAGTTCTTTCAGGTCAATGCCGTCCACTCGACGTTCAATGGTTTGAAAGGGAAGATTTTGAGCTAGTAGCAGCTGGTTCATTCGATGATAGGTCGGTTGTTCGACCAGTATTTCCTGAGCTTGACCTGGAAAATCGATCTGAGAAAGAATAAACAGTGCTTGTTGGGTTCCAGACGTCATGACCAACTGGTCTGCCTTACTATAAATGGCTTGATCAAAGAGCAATGTCTGTACAGACTGACGTAATTCTTCTAAACCTTCTTGATGTTCATAGTAGTTGTAGAGATAATTTTCTCGCCCAATCAAGCTCTCATTGACACACAGACGAAAATCATCATAGGCAGCTGCGTGTTCATCATTGACTGAGATAATTAGATCTTCATGACTGGTTTGTTGCTCCAATACATAATAACCACTTTGAGGTTTGGAGTAGATATATTTCTCGTATCGGAGTTCTAAGAGTGCGCGTTGTATAGTGTCTTTGCTACAGTGAAAATCTTGACTGAGTTTTCGGATAGATGGCAGGCGACTTCCAGTTGGAAATCTACCTGATTCTATCTCATTTTTTAGATAGTGAACGACTTGTTCATACTTGCTTTCTTGCTTCATCCCAGACCTCTCATGATTTTGTTACATTGTACCTTTTTTTTAGAAGTTTGGCAATGTTATACTCTTCGAAAATCTCTTCAAACCGCGTCAACGTCGCCTTGCCGTATATATGTTACTGACTTCGTCAGTCCTATCCACAACCTCAAAACAGTGTTTTGAGCTGACTACGTCAGTTCCATCTACAACCTCAAAACAGTGCTTTGAGCAACCTGCGGCTAGTTTCCTAGTTTGCTCTTTGATTTTCATTGAGTATTAAAAGGCAGTCTAGCATTCAATTCTAATCAGAAATGTGATATACTTAGTAAGTAAAATTTTCAAAGAAGAGTGAGATGATGAAGGTGCAAGAACCAGTTAAATTATTCCAATACAATACTTTGGGAGCCTTGATGGCGGGACTTTACGGTGGAACCATGACCGTTGGTGAATTGCTTGAACATGGTGATTTAGGATTAGGAACCCTGGATTCTATCGATGGGGAGTTAATTGTCTTAGATGGAAAGGCTTATCAAGCTAAGGGGTCAGGTGATAAACCTGAAATCGTAGAAGTGTCGCCAGATGCTCTGATTCCTTATGCGGCAGTTGTACCTCACCAGGCAGAAGTTATTTTCCGTCAGCGTTTTGAAATGACTGATCAGGAACTTGAAAAACGTATTGAGTCCTATTATGATGGAGAAAATCTTTTCCGTTCCATCAAGATTCATGGTGATTTTAAGCATATGCATGTTCGTATGATTCCAAAATCAACAACTGAAACGAAGTTTGCTGAGGTTGCGACGCATCAGCCTGAATATAGCTGCGACAATGTCTCAGGAACTATCGTTGGTTTTTGGACACCTGAAATTTTCCATGGAGTTAGTGTTGCTGGTTATCATTTGCACTTCATTTCAGACGATCTAACCTTTGGTGGCCACGTTATGGACTTTGTCATCAAGGAAGGGATTGTAGAGGTGGGAGCTGTTGACCAGTTGGATCAACGTTTTCCTGTTCAGGATCGTCAGTATCTATTTGCTAAGTTTAATGTTGACGAGATGAAAAAAGATATCGAACAGGCAGAATAAAAGGAGTCATATATGAAAATTCATGTAATAATAACGATGCTGGCTTTATTTGCCTTTCTCATTGCAGCAGTTTGGTATGCAAGAAAGCAATACAAGATTAATTTTGCAGTTTTGGGACTTGGGGCAGTTGCATTTTTTGCTTCTTCTCAAGTCTTGGAAAAAATCGTTCATCTCTTGGTTCTCCACCCACAAAAGGATGGGACAGTTCCACTCATGACGGGAAATCCTCTTCTCTATGTGATTTACGGGATTTGTATGGCTGCTTTGTTTGAAGAAACAGCTCGACTTATTTTCTTTAAATGGTTGGAGAAGAAAAGAACTTTGGAAGATTCAGATGCTCTTGCTTATGGATTGGGGCATGGTGGTTTAGAGTTGATCTATATCGGGATTGCAAGTTTACTCAATCTCTTCATCCTCTTTTCAGCCGTAGAATCTCAAAATCCAAACATCATGCAACTCTTGCCTGAAAGCACGCTTGCTACGATTAACAATCTAGCAGCATGGCAGATTTACCTTTTGGGACTAGAGAGAATCCTAGCCTTGCTTCTTCAAGTCGGCTTGACCTTCTGGGTTTATCAAGCAGTTCGCCAAAAGAAATGGATTTACCTAGTAGCTGCTTATGGTTTACACGCCCTATTTGATTTGGCTCCGAGCCTATCTCAAGTTGGTTGGTTGTCAAATCCACTTCTAGTGGAGGTTATTCTTCTTGTAGAACTTCTGGCTTTTGTCTGGCTGACAAAATCTACATTTTGGAAAAAATCATCATAAAAAGAGGGAAACCTCTTTTTATTGTTCTCTGTTATCTCTGTTATTTGTCTGTTTATTAGCTCTTTGTAATTTTTTTCGCTTACCTAAAATTTAAAGTAGTGACTACTGCAAGCAGATAGGAATTAGTTTTTACAAACTGTGCTTGGACAAGCTGCTTAATGGAAGATATACTATTTACCACCTCAACATCAACTCTGTCAAAGACTACAAAAAAAATAAAATTTATTTCATTTTCCTCTTGACATGGAACGCGTTCCAAAATGTAAAATGGTATCAAAGGTTGGGAATGCGCATTTAAACCGACCTATCACACGCTAGCGGATAAAGAAGAAAAGAGGACAAAATTATGACCATCAAACGTATTTTTTCAGATATGGACGGCACCCTTCTAAATTCTGAGGGCCGCGTTTCTAGCGAGAATAGCAAGGCTATCCGTGATGCCCAAATTCCTTTAACTCTAGTTTCTGCTCGAGCTCCCATGGAAATGCGAGAGGCTATAGAGGAACTCCAGTTGACTGGACCTCAAGTTGCCTTTAACGGCGGTTTGATTTATCAACTTGTGGAGGGGAAAGTCAAACCCCTTCATACAGATATCCTTCCTAGAAAGACAGCACAGACTATTTTACAGGCAGTGCGCAAGCATTTTCCACACATTAGTATCAGCTATTATGATATGACGCACTGGTATTGTGATACAATAGATGAAGGGATTCGCCTAGAGTACAGCATCACACGCCAGACACCGACCCTGCAAAACAAGGACGAGTTTCTAGCGGTCAAGGATAATACTTTCAAAATTATGATGATTGCCCTAGATAATGATGACTTATTGTCTTTGGAAAAATATTTACAATCACTGGACTTAGGTGATGTCAGCATTCTTCGATCTGGCCAGTACCATCTGGAAATTACCAGCAAAACCGCTAAAAAATCAAAAGGTATTGCCTATATTCTCAAAAAAGAAGGTTTAGACAAGAGCCAGACTGCTGCCTTTGGTGATGGGCACAACGATATTCCAATGCTCGAGATGGTGGGTTATCCTATCGTGATGGACAATGCATTTCCTGACATCAAAGAGCTAGCTTATAAGGTTACGCGTAGTAATGATGATCACGGTGTCGGCTATGGCATACGTAAGTATCTTAAAAAATTGAACTAATCACGTGTTTGGAGGGCGTCAATCCTCCCATAGAAAGAAAACAATGACAAATATTCGAAAAATTGCCAAACTGAGTGGCTATTCTGTTTCTAGCGTATCACGGGTTATTAATAACCATCCTCATGTTTCAGAGGAAGCTCGCCAGAAAATTTTGCAAGTTATGGAGGAATTGGACTATCGTCCCAACATCCTAGCTCAGGAATTAAGTTCAGGTTCGACTCGTAGGGTTGGTGTTGTAATTCCCTACACAACACTCCATCCATATTTCAGTCAGTTACTGAATGGGCTTTTGGATGCGGCCTTGGCTCATAACCACACCCTGCTCATCCTACCTTCGCGATATGATATAGATTTGGAAAAAAATTACCTGGAGCAACTTCGAGGACGGGCCTTCGACAGTCTGATTTTCACCTCTCGCAGTGTTGACATAGAAACCATTGCTTCTTACGCTAAGTATGGCAACATTGTCTGCTGCGAGGAAGTGCAGGAACCCAATCTGAGCAGCGTCTATGTGAACCGGATCCATGCCTGCAAGACAGCCTTCAACTGGATTAAAGACCAGGGAAAAAGCAAGATTGCTTTGCTATTTACTCGAAAAGACTTAAAAAGTTCTACTTATCGTCTAACCATGGAAGCTTATAAGGAAGTCTTTGGTGGGAAAGAGGAACCTCTGATTTTGGACGGAATTTCCACAGGAGAGGATGCTTATGAACAAGGAGACAGCTTGATTAAGCATGATTTAGACTGTATTTTTAGCAATGGAGATGATGTAGCAACTGGTGTAGTTCGCTATTATCAGGAGAAAAATCTTGAATTACCCTTGTTGATTGGCCAAGAAAAGCAATTGACAGGAGAGGTACTGGGGATTCCTACCATTGATAACAAATCCTACCAACTCGGTCAGGAAAGTTTCAAACAAGCACTCTCGGACGAAAAACGGACCATTATCCTACAATCGGAGTTTATCATACGATGATAAAATAGGCTCAAGCGACAACCGTCACTTGAGACCTGTTTTTCTTTTATACAGCATCCGTAAACAAACTAGGATGCAGATGCTTAGGCAGGCAATTAAAACCAGACGATAAGGATCAAACTCTGAGCTAGAACTAGATAGGTGCACCAAGTTTCCAGAGAGATAAAAGACTAGTACACTAACAAGATAGGCAATTCCCTGATAAATATTCCAAATAGTAAAGGGGTTGGGGCTAGCTGCCTGGTGTTTGACTAGGGAAATGTAGAGTCCCCATAGAGCTCCGACAGCTCCATTTAACACGCCCCAACCGATGCTCCAAAAAACTGTATAGGATGCAGCATCATGGGGAAGAAAGAATATCAAAAGAATCTCGCATCCCGTCATCACTAACAAGATTGTGAAAAACAAAGAACGTCTTTTCTCAAAACAAGGACCTGCAAGAGTGAGGGCCAGTACATTTCCCAACAGGCTCATACTCGAATACAAAGATACAAGGTTTGCGGACAGGTGTAATACCTGTACCATATAGAGGACATTCATGGTTAAGGTTACATATAAAATCAAGCTATCTAAAAGTAGGATACGAAGATGGTTCCAGATTTGTTTTTTCAAAACCTGCCAATCCATCCGCCCTGTTTCTTGATGATTTTGAAACAAATGATAGTCTGTCTGTAACTGTTTCAAAAGGATAAACTGCAAAAATAAACTAACAAGTGCAATCCCTAGTAGGCAACGATAATGGAATGAAGTCAGCTCCTTTCCTATATAAAAGGAAATAAGGAGAGTATAAAAGCTAGTTACCAGCTGAAATAAACCTAAGTGACTGAGAAATTTTGCACGGGATTTTTCTTCTGTTACCAATAGTATCAAAGGATTCCAAGCCAGTCCAAAGCCTAGCTCCACGGTTATCTGATACAGAACTAGAAAAACAGTGTAGATAGAAAAAGTCACCCTTTCATAGGGGATTACAACTAATATTGCTATCAAACACAGCTTAGACAGTACACTCCACCGCATTAAGTCAAGGAGATTTTTCCTTCGCATCAGATAAGACAAGGGAATGCGGACAAGGGCAATAATGGGCAGCATGGTAATCAGCCAGCTATTTTGCAAATCACTAAAACCTAAAATCTGACTCATAAAAAGAATCATAAAGTCACCTGTGATGGTGATAGAGATAATTTGATTACTGAGGCTGAGCCCTACTATACTAGATTGATACGATTTTTTCATACGTTCTCCTTTCTTGGCCCATTATAAACCAACGTTTATCGCTTTTCTAGGAGTTCATGATGAAGAAATATGCACTTATGTTGCAAGGAGAAAGTATTTATGAAACTTTGGAACTATTTTAAAGAAACATCCAAGGAATTTTACCTTGAAGAATGTGGGATTGATGATTTTTCTAACTTTCCGTTTTACGATTATACTGTTTTTCAGGATTTTGTCATTCACTGGATTTGCGAAGGGAAAGGTTACTTGGAAGTTGATGGTCAAACTTATTCTTTGGAGAAAAATGATGGTTTTATCCTAAAAAAAGGACAAAAAGTACGTTATTGGGCCAATCAAGAAGATCCTTGGACAACCTATTGGTTGGGATTTTCTGGTGAAAAACTGACCGAATACCTCCAAAACACACAAGTATTTTCTGAGCCTGTTTGTCATTTTTGTAGTCATTTTAAAAGTCGGGAAATCATTGAAGACATTTGTCACAAAACGGCAGAAAATAAGCAAAAGGAAAGCTGGTACCGTATGCAAGTGTTTACCTTCCTCTACTATTTGCAGGAAGAACTTCCAGCAGAAATGCCACTGAGCACCATTCAATTCCCTGTCGAAAAAGCTGCACAGATTTTGCTGCAACAGTACTCACAAGATATCTCCATTCAGGACTTGGCATCCCAAGTCGGACTCAGTCGCAGCACCTTGTTTCGTCAGTTTAAGAAACATTACCATAAATCTCCTCAGCAATTTCTCCTTGAAACCCGTCTGCTAAAGGCAAGAACTCTCCTAACTGATACAGATTTGTCTATAAAAGAAATTACCATGGAAGTCGGATATCAGGATCAGCTAGTCTTTTCAAAGGCTTTTAAGAATTATTTCTCTATAAGTCCTAAATTTTATCGCCAAGGCTGGGAAAATCATCCAACTGATTAGAATACATTCTATTTAGGATGGTCTTATTGGTTACTTCAAGTTCAGATAGATTCGATAAAAAAAATTTTTTTAAACTGCATCCCAAAAGTTAGACAGTATACATCTAATTCTTGGGGTGTTTTTATTCACATCAATCATTTGAAAAAGCTAACCAAATCATCGAAAAATAGAGCTAAAAATGGTATAATGGAATGAGTTTTATAAAAGGAATAGAAAAATGACCGTATTAGATAAACTAAATGAAACCCTAGAAGGAATCGATATTCGATTCGATGAACCGCTAAAAACTTATACCTATACCAAAGTTGGAGGAAAGGCAGATTATTTAGTTTTTCCACGCAATCGTTATGAGATGGCTCGTGTGGTAAAATTTGCCAATCAGGAAAACATTCCTTGGATGGTGCTTGGAAATGCAAGTAACATTATCGTCCGTGAAGGTGGAGTCCGTGGTTTTGTAGTCATGTGTGACAAGCTCAATAATGTTTCGGTTGATGGTTATACTATTGAGGCAGAAGCTGGAGCTAACTTGATTGAAACCACTCGTATTGCCCTTCGTCATAGTTTGACGGGCTTTGAGTTTGCTTGTGGTATTCCAGGAAGCGTCGGTGGTGCTGTCTTTATGAATGCTGGCGCTTATGGTGGTGAGATTGCTCATGTTCTCCAGTCTTGTAAAGTCTTGACTAAGGAGGGTGAAATCGAAACCTTGTCTGCTAAAGACTTGAACTTTGGTTACCGTCATTCAGCTATTCAAGCATCAGGGGCAGTAGTCCTTTCTGCTAAGTTCGCCCTAGCTCCAGGTAATCACCAAGTCATCAAACAGGAGATGGACCGCTTGACTCATCTTCGTGAACTCAAGCAACCTTTAGAGTATCCTTCATGTGGATCAGTTTTTAAACGTCCAGTGGATCATTTTGCAGGTCAATTGATTGCAGAAGCAGGCTTGAAAGGTTATCGTATCGGTGGGGTTGAAGTTTCTGAAAAGCATGCAGGCTTTATGGTCAATATTGCTGATGGAACTGCTAAGGACTATGAGAAATTGATCGAGTCTGTCATTGAGAAGGTTAAAGAACACTCAGGTGTTACTCTTGAGCGAGAAGTTCGTATCTTGGGTGAACATGAGTAAATAGTAGAAATAGCCTAGCTGCTACTAACTAGAAATGTAAAGGGGGTGAAAGCCTATCGGTAGCGAAGATGTATGCAGGTGGTTTTACTCCCTGCAAGAGGTAGTGGCGGCCTGACAGAGCCCTGATCTGTTAATCTATGAAAAAGAAGGAATTTATGCCAATTGAAAAAACCAATTATCGAATTCAGAAACGTTTCTAAAGTTTTTGAAGATAGCAACACCAAGGTTCTCAAGGATATTAACTTTGAGTTGGAAGAAGGGAAGTTCTATACACTTCTCGGTGCCTCAGGATCTGGTAAATCAACCATCCTCAATATCATTGCAGGTTTGCTGGATGCAACAACTGGTGATATCATGCTAGACGGTGTCCGTATCAATGACATCCCGACCAATAAACGTGATGTTCATACGGTCTTCCAGTCTTATGCCTTGTTCCCACATATGAATGTGTTTGAAAATGTTGCTTTTCCATTGCGATTGCGTAAGGTCGATAAAAAAGAAATCGAAAAACGTGTATTAGAAGTTCTCAAGATGGTTCAGCTAGAAGGATTTGAAAAACGTTCGATCCGTAAACTATCTGGAGGACAACGTCAGCGTGTAGCTATTGCGCGTGCTATCATTAACCAGCCTCGTGTGGTCTTGTTGGATGAACCTTTGTCAGCCCTTGACTTGAAGTTGCGGACAGACATGCAGTACGAACTACGTGAACTGCAACAACGCTTGGGCATCACCTTTGTCTTTGTTACCCATGATCAGGAAGAAGCCTTGGCCATGAGTGACTGGATCTTCGTTATGAATGACGGTGAAATTGTTCAGTCTGGAACACCTGTGGACATCTACGATGAGCCGATTAACCATTTTGTTGCGACCTTTATCGGTGAGTCAAATATCTTGCCAGGGACCATGATTGAGGACTACTTGGTCGAGTTCAACGGCAAACGCTTTGAAGCGGTCGACGGTGGGATGAAGCCAAATGAACCAGTCGAAGTCGTCATTCGTCCAGAGGACTTGCGCATTACTCTTCCAGAAGAAGGAAAACTTCAAGTTAAGGTCGATACGCAGCTCTTCCGTGGGGTTCACTATGAGATTATCGCCTATGATGAACTTGGCAATGAATGGATGATTCACTCAACTCGTAAGGCCATCGTTGGTGAGGAAATCGGTCTGGACTTTGAGCCAGAAGACATCCACATCATGCGTCTTAATGAAACAGAAGAAGAGTTCGATGCTCGTATCGAGGAATATGTAGAAATCGAAGAGCAAGAAGCAGGTTTGATTAACGCTATCGAGGAGGAAAGAGATGAAGAAAACAACCTCTAAACTCTTTGTAGTGCCCTACATGCTTTGGATTGCACTCTTTGTTTTGGCACCCTTGTTCTTGATCTTCGGACAATCCTTTTTCAATATCGAAGGCCAGTTCAGTTTAGAAAACTATAAATCTTACTTTGCGTCACAAAATTTGACCTATCTTAAAATGAGTCTCAACTCTGTCCTCTATGCAGGGATTGTGACTTTAGTGACGCTTCTTATCAGTTATCCAACAGCCCTCTTTTTGACTCGTCTTAAACACCGTCAACTCTGGCTTATGCTAATTATCCTACCAACTTGGATCAACCTTCTCCTTAAGGCCTATGCCTTTATCGGGATTTTTGGTCAAAATGGCTCTATCAACCAATTCCTAGAATTTATCGGAATTGGTTCTCAGCAGTTGCTCTTTACGGATTTCTCATTTATCTTTGTCGCAAGCTACATTGAGCTTCCATTTATGATTTTGCCTATCTTCAACGTTCTGGATGATATGGATAATAATCTCATCAATGCCAGCTATGACTTAGGTGCAACCAAGTGGGAAACCTTCCGCCATGTCATCTTCCCTCTTTCAATGAATGGGGTAAGAAGTGGGGTTCAATCTGTCTTTATCCCAAGTTTGAGTCTCTTCATGTTGACCCGTTTGATTGGTGGGAACCGAGTGATTACTTTGGGGACTGCTATCGAGCAGAACTTCCTGACCAATGACAACTACGGTATGGGTTCAACTATCGGTGTTGTTCTTATCCTGACTATGTTTATCACTATGTGGGTGACTAAGGAAAGGAGAGAACGATGAAAAAAATTGCCAATCTCTACCTAGCCTTTGTCTTTATCGTCCTTTATTTGCCAATCTTTTACTTGATCGGCTATGCCTTTAATGCAGGCGATGATATGAATAGCTTTACAGGCTTTAGCTGGACTCACTTTGAAACCATGTTTGGTGATGGGAGACTCATGCTGATTTTGGTTCAAACCTTTTTCTTGGCCTTCCTATCAGCCTTGATTGCGACAGTAATTGGGACTTTTGGGGCTATCTACATCTACCAATCACGCAAAAAATACCAAGAAGCCTTTTTATCGCTCAATAATATTTTGATGGTTGCGCCAGATGTTATGATTGGTGCCAGCTTCTTGATTCTCTTTACCCAGCTCAAGTTTTCACTTGGTTTTCTGACAGTTTTGTCCAGTCACGTGGCCTTCTCGATTCCAATCGTAGTGCTTATGGTTTTGCCGCGATTGAAAGAGATGAATGGGGATATGATTCATGCGGCCTATGACCTTGGAGCTAGCCAGTTCCAGATGTTTAAGGAAATTATGCTTCCTTACCTAACGCCGTCTATCATCGCAGGCTACTTTATGGCTTTCACCTATTCATTAGATGACTTTGCTGTGACCTTCTTTGTAACAGGGAATGGATTTTCAACTCTCTCAGTCGAGATTTACTCTCGGGCTCGTAAGGGAATTTCGCTTGAAATCAATGCTCTTTCAGCCTTGGTCTTTCTCTTTAGTATTATCCTAGTTGTAGGGTATTACTTCATTTCACGTGAGAAGGAGGAGCAAGCATGAAACGACTCTATTCATTTTTAGCTGGAATTTTAGCAATTATCCTTGTCTTGTGGGGAATTTCCTATCATCTTGACAGTAAAATCAATAGTCGCGATAGTCAAAAATTGGTTATCTACAACTGGGGAGATTATATCGATCCTCAACTTCTAGAGAAATTTACAGAAGAAACCGGAATTCAAGTCCAGTACGAAACCTTTGACTCCAACGAAGCCATGTACACGAAAATCAAGCAGGGTGGAACAACCTATGATATTGCCATCCCAAGTGAGTACATGATTAATAAGATGAAGGATGAAGACCTTTTGGTTCCACTGGATTATAGTAAGATTGAGGGCATTGAGAATATCGGTTCTGAATTTCTCAACCAGTCCTTTGATCCCAACAACCAGTACTCTATCCCATACTTCTGGGGGACCTTGGGAATTGTCTATAATGAGACTATGGTGGAAGAAGCGCCTGAACACTGGGACGACCTTTGGAAGCCAGAGTATAAAAACTCTATCATGCTCTTTGATGGAGCGCGTGAAGTGCTTGGTTTAGGTCTTAACTCACTAGGCTATAGCCTCAACTCTAAAGATCCACAGCAGTTGGAGGAAACAGTAGATAAACTCTACAAGCTAACACCGAATATCAAGGCTATTGTTGCGGATGAGATGAAGGGTTATATGATTCAGAACAATGCTGCCATCGGTGTGACCTTCTCAGGAGAAGCCAGCCAGATGCTAGAGAAAAATGAAAATCTTCGCTATGTCGTACCGACAGAGGCAAGTAATCTCTGGTTTGACAATATGGTCATTCCTAAGACTGTCAAGAACCAGGATGCAGCCTATGCCTTCATCAATTTTATGTTAAAACCTGACAATGCTCTAAAAAATGCAGAGTATGTCGGCTATTCAACACCAAACAATGCTGCTAAGGAAATGCTCCCAGAGGAGACAAAAGAAGACAAGTCCTTCTATCCAGATGCAGATACTATGAAACACCTAGAGGTCTATGAGAAATTTGACCATAAATGGACAGGTATCTATAGTGACCTCTTCCTACAATTTAAGATGTATCGGAAGTAGGAATAAATAAAAGAACGAATCAGTCAGACTGATTCGTTCTTTTAATAGAAGGCGGTAACAAAGATGAAAATGTCTGTTTTCTTCAAAAAAAGTTTCTGACCAACCTTTTTGATTGTTAACCAAACAGCTATACTATTCCATTTAAAGGATGGCTTGGATCGACAATACCTAACAACTGATTCCATACATTGGGTGATAGGTTACTTTATATTTGCAAATATTTTCGTATTTATGTATAGCAATTCGAAAATTTGGGATAAAAAGAAAAATGGCAGTAAGAAAAAATATATCCTGAAAAAGTAATTAGAGATATAGGGATTGGGTTATTTAAATGGGGATTATTTCCAGTTGACTCAAACTCAAAAAAACGATATAATAAGAAAGTTGAGAATTGATTTTCTCTCCATCTTAGTTCAGAGAATTGGCGGTGCTGCGAGCCATCTAAGATAGAAAGTCATGCTACTCAATCCAACAATTGCATAAGAATCAAAGAATGACAAGTTCATTGAATGAAGGTGGTACCGCGGTTTTTCGCCCTTCGTGATATGGATTTGTCTTTTATTTTTGGAGGTGTTTATGAGAACATTTCTTGTTAAACAAAAATTTCGCCTAGGTGGTGAACGCTTTGATATCAAGGATGAGTTGGGCAATGTCGCCTATCAGGTTGAAGGTTCATTTTTTAAGATTCCTAAAACCTTTACCATCTATGATGTTGCTGGTGAACAGGTCAGTGAGATTAGTAAGGAAATCTTAACTTTCCTACCTCGTTTTGAAATTCAACTCAGTAATGGCGATCATTTTTATATTCGGAAGAAGTTGACTTTCTGGAAGGATAAGTATGAGTTTGACAATCTCGGCCTTCGTATCGAAGGAAATGTCTGGGATTTGAATTTTAAATTGCTGGACGACCGTGACCAAGTGATTGCTGAGATTACCAAGGAACTTTTCCATTTAACCTCTACCTATACCGTAACCGTCTATGACGAATCTTATGCTGACCTAGTCATCTCCCTCTGTGTCGCTATCGACTATGTGGAAATGCTAGAAAGCCAATCAAATTAGTAAAAAGGAGATACATATGAAACAATTATCTAGTGCACAAGTCCGCCAAATGTGGCTTGATTTCTGGGCTTCAAAAGGCCACTCAGTAGAACCATCCGTTAGCTTGGTTCCAGTAAACGACCCAACACTTTTGTGGATCAACTCAGGGGTTGCCACTCTTAAAAAATACTTTGATGGAACCATCATTCCTGAAAACCCACGTATTACCAATGCGCAAAAGGCTATCCGTACCAACGATATCGAAAACGTAGGGAAGACTGCACGTCACCATACTATGTTTGAAATGTTGGGGAACTTCTCAATCGGGGATTACTTCCGTGACGAAGCAATTACATGGGCATATGAGCTTTTGACAAGTCCTGAGTGGTTTGACTTCCCGAAAGACAAACTTTACATGACTTATTATCCAGATGACAAGGATTCATACAACCGCTGGATTGAAGTGGGAGTAGATCCAAGTCATTTGATCCCAATCGAAGACAACTTCTGGGAAATCGGTGCGGGACCTTCTGGACCTGATACAGAAATCTTCTTTGACCGTGGAGAAGCCTTTGACCCAGAAAACATCGGTCTTCGTCTTCTTGCAGAAGATATCGAAAACGACCGTTATATCGAAATCTGGAACATTGTATTATCACAATTTAACGCAGACCCTGCTGTTCCTCGTAGCGAGTACAAAGAATTGCCACACAAAAACATTGATACGGGCGCTGGTTTAGAGCGTTTGGTAGCAGTGATCCAAGGTGCTAAGACCAACTTTGAAACAGACCTCTTCATGCCAATTATCCGTGAAGTTGAGAAATTGTCTGGTAAGGTTTACGACCAAGATGGCGACAACATGAGCTTCAAGGTCATTGCCGACCACATCCGTTCTCTTTCATTTGCGATTGGTGATGGTGCCCTTCCTGGAAATGAAGGTCGTGGTTATGTCCTCCGTCGTCTTCTCCGCCGTGCCTCTATGCATGGTCAAAAATTAGGCATCAACGAGCCTTTCCTTTACAAACTCGTTCCAACTGTTGGAAAAATCATGGAAAGCTACTACCCAGAAGTTCTTGAAAAACGTGACTTTATCGAAAAAATCGTTAAGAGCGAAGAAGAGTCATTTGCTCGTACTCTTCACTCAGGTCAACACTTTGCCCAAGGTATCGTAGCAGACTTGAAAGAAAAAGGTCAATCTGTCATCGCCGGTCAAGATGTCTTTAAACTCTATGATACATACGGATTCCCAGTAGAATTGACAGAAGAAATTGCTGAAGAAGCAGGAATGACTGTAGACCGTGAAGGTTTCGAAGCAGCCATGAAGGAACAACAAGAACGTGCGCGTGCATCTGCTGTCAAAGGTGGATCTATGGGTATGCAAAATGAAACCCTTCAAAACATCACTGTAGAAAGTGTCTTCAACTACAATGCTAGCCAATTGTCTTCTAAGTTGGTTGCTATCGTAGCTGACAATGCTGAAGTAGAAGCTGTAGCTGAAGGAACTGCGTCACTTATCTTTGCAGAAACTCCATTCTACGCTGAAATGGGTGGACAAGTTGCGGACCATGGTCAAATCTTGGATGCTGCAGGAAATGTCGTAGCTACAGTAACAGACGTTCAAAAAGCACCAAACGGACAAGCATTGCACACCGTTGAAGTTCTTGCTCCTCTTGCATTGAACCAAGAATACACTTTGGCTATCGATAGCAATCGTCGTCATCGTGTCATGAAGAACCACACAGCCACTCACTTGCTCCATGCGGCTCTTCACAATATTCTTGGCCACCATGCTACTCAAGCAGGTTCACTTAATGAAGTAGAATTCCTTCGCTTTGACTTCACTCACTTCCAAGCCGTGACTCCAGAAGAATTGCGTGCTATTGAACAACAAGTCAATGAGAAGATTTGGGAAGCCATCGCAGTAGAAACAGTTGAGACTGATATTGACACAGCTAAAGAAATGGGAGCTATGGCCCTCTTTGGTGAGAAATACGGTAAGGAAGTTCGCGTTGTCACTATCGGTGACTACTCAGTAGAGCTTTGTGGTGGTACCCACGTTGGCAATACTTCTGAAATCGGTCTCTTCAAGATTGTTAAAGAAGAAGGTATCGGATCAGGAACTCGTCGTATCTTGGCAGTGACTGGTAAGGAAGCTTTCGAAGCATACCGTGAACAAGAAGATGCACTGAAAGCAGTAGCAGCAACCTTGAAAGCACCTCAACTCAAGGAAGTCCCTCATAAGGTGGAAGGACTTCAAGAGCAACTCCGTCAATTGCAAAAAGAAAATGCAGAATTGAAGGAAAAAGCAGCAGCGGCGGCAGCAGGTGATGTCTTCAAGAATGTTCAAGAAGCAAATGGCCACCGTTACATTGCCAGCCAAGTTTCTGTATCAGATGCAGGTGCCCTTCGTACCTTTGCAGATAACTGGAAACAAAAAGACTACTCTGATGTCCTTGTTCTTGTCGCAGCAATTGGTGACAAGGTCAACCTTCTCGTAGCAAGCAAGAACAAAGACATCCACGCAGGTAACTTGGTTAAAGAATTAGCTCCAATCGTCGATGGACGTGGTGGTGGTAAACCAGACATGGCCATGGCAGGAGGAAGCAACCAAGCGAAAATCCAAGAATTGTTGGATGCAGTAGCAGGTAAATTGTAAGATAACAAAGATCTATCCAGTAGGGTAGGTCTTTTTTTTATGTATAAGAAAAAACTCCTCACACGAGATGTGAGGAGTTATATAGTTACTAGGAATTAAACAATCCCTTGAGCGATCATAGCGTTTGCTGCGTTTTCAAAGGCTGCAATGTTTGCACCTGCAAGGTAGTCAGTTCCAAGACCGTAAGTTTCTGCAGTTGTTTTAGCAGTGTTGAAGATGTTAGTCATGATGTCTTTTAAGCGACCGTCAACTTCTTCACGTGTCCATGAAAGGCGAAGGCTGTTTTGGCTCATTTCAAGAGCTGATACAGCTACCCCACCAGCATTGGCAGCTTTGGCAGGTCCGTAAAGGATTCCATTTTCCTTGTAGACTTTGATAGCTTCAAGGTCACTAGGCATGTTAGCTCCTTCAGATACACAGATAACTCCTTGAGCAACCAAGCGTTTCGCAGCTTCACCATTGATCTCATTTTGAGTCGCACATGGAAGAGCGATGTCATAGTTACCAGTGTAAGTCCATACAGAACCTTCGTAGTAAGTAGCAGTTGGTTTTTCTGCAGCGTACTCAGTCAAACGAGCACGGCGTTTTTCTTTAACGTCTGTAAGAAGGTCAAAGTCGATACCATTTTCATCGATGACATAACCATTTGAGTCAGATACTGAGATAACAGTTGCACCAAGTTCAGTTGCTTTTTGAAGAGCGTATTGAGCTACGTTACCAGAACCTGAAATCACAACTTTCTTACCAGCAAAGCTGTTGCCGTTAGCTTTAAGCATTTCTTCAGTGTAGTAAACCAAACCGTAACCAGTTGCTTCTGGACGAATCAAGCTACCACCAAATCCAAGAGGTTTACCAGTCAAGACACCAGCATCAAATTGGTTGAGGCGTTTGTATTGACCGTAAAGGTAACCAATCTCACGTCCACCAACACCGATATCACCAGCAGGTACGTCAAGAGATGGTCCGATGTATTTTTGCAATTCAGTCATGAAGCTTTGGCAGAAGCGCATCACTTCAGCATCAGTTTTGCCTTTAGGATCGAAGTCTGATCCACCTTTACCACCACCGATTGGAAGTCCAGTCAAAACGTTTTTAAAGATTTGTTCGAATCCGAGGAATTTCAAGATCCCTTGGTTTACAGTTGGGTGGAAACGAAGTCCGCCTTTATATGGTCCAACAGCTGAGTTGAATTGAACACGGTAACCACGGTTAACTTGAACTTTTCCATCACGGTCAACCCAAGGAACACGGAAAGAAATTACGCGCTCTGGCTCAGTGATACGTGCCAAGATATTTTCTTCAATATACTCAGGGTGTTTTTCAAAGACAGGCTCCAAAGTGCTGAAGAATTCTTCAACCGCCTGGAGAAATTCAGCCTCATGCCCGTTACGAGCTTTTACAGTTTCAAACACGCTTTGGATATATTCTTTAGCAGATGTCATATCGTTCTCCTTTTTGTTGTCATATTTTATTACATGAGTCATTATAGCAGAAAATTTTTTCAGTGTAAAGAAAAAAACACAAATTTTCTAAAAATTCTTTCAATTTGATACAACTGATTCAAAACTTGCTAAAAAACGAACCTTTTCTATGGAAATGGTTTTATTGAAAAGCAAAAGTTAAAGTATGGTATAATAATAGACATAAAAAGGAATCTGGAGGAACAGAATCATGGTATCAACTAAAACACAGATTGCTGGTTTTGAGTTTGACAATTGCTTGATGAATGCGGCAGGAGTTGCTTGTATGACGGTTGAGGAGTTGGAAGGTGTCAAAAACTCGGCAGCAGGAACCTTTGTCACTAAGACAGCAACCTTGGAATTTCGTCAGGGAAATCCTGAACCACGTTATCAAGATGTTCCACTTGGCTCTATCAACTCTATGGGTCTACCAAATAATGGTTTAGATTATTACTTAAACTATCTTTTAGAGTTACAAGAAAAGGAACCAAATCGTACCTTCTTTCTATCATTAGTTGGAATGTCTCCAGAGGAAACTCACACCATCTTGAAAAAGGTTCAAGAGAGTGATTTTCGTGGGTTGACTGAGCTCAATCTCTCATGTCCAAATGTTCCAGGTAAACCTCAGATTGCCTATGACTTTGAAACTACAGATCGTATCTTATCAGAAGTCTTTGAGTATTTTACAAAACCTTTAGGAATTAAGCTTCCACCTTATTTTGATATTGTTCATTTTGATCAAGCGGCAGCGATCTTTAACAAATATCCGCTCAAGTTTGTCAACTGTGTTAACTCGATTGGAAATGGTCTTTATATTGAAGATGAGTCAGTCGTGATTCGTCCTAAGAATGGCTTTGGTGGGATTGGTGGAGAATACATCAAACCAACAGCCCTTGCAAATGTCCATGCTTTCTATCAACGCTTGAATCCAGAAATTCAAATCATCGGAACTGGTGGAGTATTAACAGGACGTGATGCTTTTCAACATATCCTATGTGGTGCCAGCATGGTGCAGGTAGGAACTACCCTACATAAAGAAGGTGTGGGTGCTTTTGAACGTATTACTAAGGAACTCAAAGAAATTATGACGGAAAAAGGGTATGAAAGCCTTGAAGATTTCCGTGGTAAATTGAATTATATTGATTAAATAAAAGAGAAACTAAAAAGAAAGGAGAAATGATGCTAGCAATAGAAGAAAGCCAAAAGCTATCTTTATCAAATTTACCTAGTTTGACCTTGTTTACAGGGGCTGATCAAGGACAGTATGAAGTCATGAAAACTCAGGTACTAAAGCAAATCGGCTACGATTCTGCTGATTTGAACTTTGCTTATTTTGATATGAAAGAAGTAGACTACAAAAGCTTGGAACTAGAGCTGGTCAGTCTTCCTTTCTTTGCGGATGAAAAAATTGTTATTTTAGATCATTTTCTCGATATAACAACAGCTAAAAAGCGCTATCTATCTGATGACGAGCTTAAGGCTTTTGAAGAATATTTGGAAAATCCATCTCCGACGAGTAAATTAGTTATTTTTGCTGAAGGGAAGCTGGATAGTAAGAGACGTTTAGTCAAATTACTCAAGAGGGATGCCAAGATTTTTGAAGCTCTTGAACCAAAAGAACAAGAGATGCGTGCTTATTTTCAAAAGTGGGCTCAGGAACAAGGACTGACCTTTGATGGAAAATCCTTTGAACAGTTACTTATCAAATCAGGTTTTCAATTCAGTGAAATTCAGAAAAACCTACTCTTCTTACAGTCTTATAAGGATGATGACCGGATTACCGAAGAAGACATTATTGAGGCCATACCAAAGACTTTGCAGGATAATATCTTTGATTTAACTCAGTTAATATTGACTAAGAAGATTGATCAGGCACGTGATTTAGTCAAAGATTTGACCTTGCAGGGAGAAGATGAGATTAAACTGATTGCCATTATGTTGGGGCAGTTCAGACTTTATACACAAGTGAAAATTTTGCAAGAGTCAGGTCAGACAGAGTCCCAGATGGTAAGCAGTTTAGGTCACTATCTTGGTCGCAATCCGAATCCCTACCAAATCAAGTTTGCCCTTCGTGATTCTCGAAGACTATCCCTTGATTTTCTCCAGAATTCTATTCGTCATCTTATCCAAGCTGATTACCAAATTAAGACAGGTCTTTATGAGAAAGGTTACCTGTTTGAGAAGGCCCTATTGCAGATTGCCAGCCAGTCAAATTGAGCAAATAACTTGAAAAAATAGGATGATTGCGTTATCATCTTTATATAGAAAGAAAAAGAGGTATTACAGATGGCTATTATCTTACCAGATCTTCCATACGCTTACGATGCATTAGAACCATACATCGATGCTGAAACAATGCACTTGCACCATGACAAACATCACCAAACTTACGTTAACAATGCAAATGCAGCTCTTGAAAAACACCCAGAAATCGGTGAAGACCTTGAAGCTTTGCTTGCTGATGTAGAATCTATCCCAGCTGATATCCGTCAAGCGCTTATCAACAACGGTGGTGGACATTTGAACCACGCTCTTTTCTGGGAATTGATGACTCCTGAAAAAACTGCGCCTTCAGCAGAACTTGCAGCAGCAATCGATGAAACTTTCGGTTCATTCGAAGAATTCCAAGCAGCCTTCACTGCAGCAGCAACAACTCGTTTTGGTTCTGGATGGGCATGGTTGGTTGTTAACCAAGAAGGTAAACTTGAAGTAACTTCAACTGCAAACCAAGACACACCAATCTCAGAAGGTAAAAAACCAATCTTGGGCTTGGATGTTTGGGAACATGCTTACTACGTGAAATACCGTAACGTTCGTCCTGACTACATCAAAGCTTTCTTCTCAGTTATCAACTGGAATAAAGTAGACGAACTCTACGCAGCAGCTAAATAATCTTAATAACGACACCTTGGGGTTAGAATTTTATCTAACTTGAAAGGTGTTTTTTGTTTGCTTTTCTTAGAAGTAACTGTCTTATGATTTTCCTTTGTTGGATAGGCTTGATTTATGGTATAATGATAAGATAGAAATCGAAGGAGAAATCATGAATATTCAACAATTACGCTACGTTGTAGCTATTGCTAATAGTGGTACTTTTCGTGAAGCGGCTGAGAAAATGTACGTTAGCCAACCCAGTCTATCTATTTCTGTAAGAGACTTGGAAAAAGAGCTTGGCTTCAAGATTTTTCGTAGAACCAGTTCAGGAACTTTTCTTACACGTCGCGGGATGGAATTTTATGAAAAGGCACAAGAGTTGGTTAAAGGATTTGATGTTTTCCAAAATCAGTATGCCAATCCTGAAGAGGAGAAAGATGAGTTTTCAATAGCCAGCCAGCACTATGATTTCTTGCCACCAACCATTACAGCTTTTTCGCAACAATATCCTGACTATAAGAATTTCCGTATTTTTGAATCAACAACTGTTCAGATTTTGGATGAAGTAGCTCAAGGACATAGTGAGATTGGGATTATTTATCTCAACAATCAAAACCAAAAGGGAATCATGCAACGGGTTGAAAAGTTAGGACTTGAAGTGATTGAGTTGATTCCTTTCCAAACCCATATCTATCTGCGTGAAGGGCATCCTTTAGCCAAGAAAAAAGAGTTGGTTATGGAGGATTTGGCTGATTTACCAACAGTTCGATTCACACAGGAAAAGGATGAGTATCTTTATTACTCAGAGAACTTTGTAGATACAAGTGCTAGCTCTCAAATGTTTAACGTAACTGACCGCGCTACCTTAAATGGGATTCTTGAAAGAACAAATGCTTATGCGACTGGATCTGGATTCTTAGATAGCGACAGTGTGAACGGAATTACGGTTATTCCACTAAATGATAATCTCAATAATCGCATGGTTTATGTGAAACGTGAGGAAGTAGACTTGAGCCAAGCAGGGACTTTATTTGTAGAGGTTATGCAAGAGTATTTTGATCAGAAGAGGAAAGCATGAAAAAAAGAGGAATAATTGCAGGGATTATAGCAGCCTTGATTATCTTAGATCAATTTGTAAAGGCGTACGTCGTTCAAAATATTGCTCTTGGTGAAATCAAGTCATGGATCCCAAATCTAGTTAGTTTAACCTATCTGCAAAATAGAGGAGCAGCCTTTTCTATGCTTCAAGATCAACAGTGGTTTTTTGCAGTGATAACTCTAGTAGTCATGGTTGGAGCTATCTGGTATCTTCATAAGCATATAGAGGATTCCTTCTGGACTGTCTTTGGACTGGTTTTGATTATTGCAGGTGGTCTAGGAAACTTTATCGATCGTATCAGTCAAGGATTTGTCGTGGATATGTTCCACTTGGACTTTATCAATTTTGCGATATTCAATGTAGCTGATAGTTATCTGACAGTAGGAGTAGTTGTGTTATTGCTTGCAATGCTAAAAGAGGAAATGAATGGAAATTAAAATTGAAACAGGTGGACTACGCTTAGATAAGGCTTTGTCAGATTTAACAGAACTGTCGCGAAGTCTCGCCAATGAACAAATCAAATCAGGCCAAGTCTTGGTCAACGGCCAGGTCAAGAAAGCCAAGTATACGGTCCAAGAGGGCGATGTCGTTACTTATCAGGTGCCAGAACCAGAGGTTTTGGAGTATGTAGCTGAAGATATTCCTCTAGAAATCATTTATCAAGATGAGGATGTAGCAGTAGTCAATAAACCTCAAGGGATGGTTGTTCATCCAAGTGCTGGTCATACCAGTGGTACCTTGGTTAATGCCCTTATGTACCACATCAAGGACCTATCAGGTATCAATGGTGTCTTGCGTCCAGGGATTGTCCATCGTATTGATAAAGATACATCAGGTCTCTTGATGATTGCCAAAAACGATGATGCCCATCTAGCACTAGCTCAAGAATTGAAGGACAAGAAGTCTCTTCGTAAATATTGGGCTATTGTTCATGGTAATCTTCCCAATGACCGTGGTGTGATTGAAGCACCAATCGGACGTAGCGAAAAAGACCGCAAGAAACAAGCTGTGACTGCCAAAGGTAAACCAGCAGTGACACGTTTCCAAGTCTTGGAGCGCTTTGGTGATTATACCTTGCTGGAATTGCAACTGGAAACTGGAAGAACTCACCAAATCCGTGTACACATGGCTTATATCGGTCATCCTGTCGCTGGCGATGAGGTCTATGGCCCTCGTAAAACTCTGAAGGGGCATGGACAATTTCTTCATGCAAAGACTCTTGGATTTACCCATCCAAGAACAGGGGAAACTATGGAATTTACTTCAGAAATCCCAGATATCTTTAAAGAGACTTTGGAAAAACTTCGAAATAACTAAAAAAGGACTCAAGCGAGTCCCTTTTATTTGCGTTTTTTCTTAGCTTTTTTCATTTTATTAGCCATGCGTTTCATGGATTGCTTCATAGCAAATTCCCCGATTTTGCCCTTGAGACCTCCACCAAACATCTGGCTCATATCTGGCATTCCTGCTCCACCAAGAGCTGAAAGGTCAGGCATTCCACCTTGTCCCATCATGCCTTCAAGGGCGGACATATCCATGCCTCCAGGCATATTTTTAGGAAGGTTGTTAGGGTTGATGCCCATTTGTTTCATCATTTTATTCATGTCACCAGACATGACACCTTGCATGAGTTGTTTAGCTTGGTTGAAGTCCTTGATGAACTTGTTGACTTCAATAAAGGTATTACCTGAACCGGCAGCGATACGACGACGGCGACTTGGAGTAAGCAAGTCTGGGTTTTCACGTTCTTCAGGAGTCATAGAAGAGACGATGGCACGTTTGCGAGCAATTTGTTTTTCATCCACCTTCATATTTTGAAGGGCAGGATTGTTGGCCATACCTGGAATCATCTTGAGCAAATCTTCCATTGGTCCCATATTTTGTACCTGATCCAACTGATCGATGAAATCGTTGAAATCAAAGGTATTTTCTCGCATCTTCTCAGCCATTTCAATGGCTTTTTGCTCGTCGTATTCTTGGGAAGCTTTCTCAATCAGAGTCAGCATATCCCCCATACCGAGAATACGGCTGGCCATACGATCTGGGTGGAAGGTTTCAATGTCGGTAATCTTTTCCCCAGTACCAGTGAACTTGATTGGTTTTCCAGTGATGTGACGAACAGAAAGGGCAGCACCACCACGAGTATCACCGTCAATTTTAGTAAGGATAACACCAGTCACTTCCAACTGAGCGTTGAATTCACGCGCAACGTTTGCAGCTTCCTGACCAATCATGGCATCGATGACCAAGAGAATTTCATTTGGCTGAGCCAAGGCTTTAACGTCACGAAGCTCATTCATGAGAAGTTCGTCAATTTGCAAACGACCGGCCGTATCGATCAAGACATAGTCGTTATGGTTAGCTTTCGCTTGCTCCAAACCTTGGCGAACAATCTCAACTGCAGGAACTTCAGTACCAAGAGCAAATACGGGAACATCAATCTGTTGTCCAAGTGTTTTCAACTGGTCAATAGCAGCAGGACGATAGATATCGGCTGCAATCATCAAAGGACGAGCATCCTCTTCCTTTTTAAGTTTGTTAGCAAGTTTACCTGCAAAAGTTGTTTTACCAGCCCCCTGCAAACCGACCATCATGATAATGGTTGGAATTTTTGGTGACTTGATAATCTCAGCTGTGTCTGAACCAAGGACTTCCGTCAATTCTTCATTGACAATCTTGATGATTTGTTGAGCTGGATTAAGGGTATCAATGACTTCATGCCCAATCGCACGTTCGCGAACTTTTTTGATAAAGTCCTTGACTACAGGAAGAGCAACGTCGGCTTCTAAAAGAGCCAGACGAATTTCCTTGGTTGCTTCTTGGATATCACTCTCGGTGATTTTTCCTTTTTTACGTAGGTTTTTAAAGACGTTCTGCAAACGTTCTGTTAAATTTTCAAATGCCATTATTTTCTCCTATTTTTTCAATTCAGTGGAAATCGTCCGAAATGTTGCAAACACTCTAGTTCTTCGGTTGTGACTTCTTTCATGATTTCATTTGGATATCCCCAACAGCTAAAACCTATGTGCATAGCTTTGGAGATATCATTGGGCGAGATAATCTGTAGTCGTCTAGGAAATGGTTCCTCTGCAGCTAATAATTTACAGGGTATTCCTTTATAAACGACAAGATTTTCCATGATTACTCCCTATTATCAATACTGGTCAAAATCTCAATTTGCTCTTGCAGAAAAGTATCCTCTGGATAACGCTCCAAAATCTGATCAAAAATCTGACTGCGAACAATGTAGTCTGAGTACATATGGAGCTTCATCTCATAGTCTTCCAGAATCTTTTCGGTTCGTTTGATATTATCATAAACAGCCTGACGACTGACACCGAATTCTTCAGCGATTTCAGCCAAACTATAGTCGTCTGCATAGTAGAGTTCGATATAGTTCATTTGTTTATCAGTCAAAAGAGCTGCATAAAATTCAAACAGAGCATTCATTCGATTGGTTTTTTCAATTTCCATAAGATTTATTATACCAAAAAAAAGCCCAATCCGCTAGCTGGGGGCTGATTTTAGCTAGAAGTTAGAAAATAAGCTTTTCACTGTTCTTTTCTGACTATGAAGGCTTTTTTTGATATAATGGATAGGATTATAATGATTTAGAAAGAGGTAGTTATGAAAGAATTAGAATCAGTGTTACAAGACCGTTTTGAACTTGTTTTTACAGATAAAAGCTTACTTGAAACAGCTTTTACCCATACCAGTTATGCCAATGAGCACCGCCTCTTAAAAATTTCACACAATGAACGCTTGGAATTTTTAGGAGACGCTGTTCTGCAATTATTAATTTCAGAATATCTGTTTAAAAAATACCCTAAAAAACCAGAAGGGGATCTGTCAAAGCTACGAGCTATGATTGTCCGTGAGGAGAGTTTGGCTGGTTTTGCCCGTGATTGTCAGTTTGACCAGTTTATCAAGCTTGGTAAAGGGGAGGAAAAGTCTGGTGGCCGTAATCGAGACACGATCTTGGGGGATGCCTTCGAAGCCTTTTTGGGTGCTCTGCTTTTAGACAAGGATATTAAGACTGTAAAAACCTTTATCTACCAAGTCATGATTCCTAAGGTTGAAGCTGGCGATTTTGAGATGATCAAGGATTATAAGACTCATCTGCAAGAATTACTCCAAGTTAATGGAGATGTTGATATTCGTTATCAGGTGATTTCAGAGATTGGGCCAGCCCATGATAAGATGTTTGAGGTTGAAGTCCTTGTTGAGGGACAAAGTCTAGGTTCAGGTAAAGGACGCTCTAAAAAATTGGCCGAGCAGGAAGCCGCTAAAAATGCAGTTGAGAAAGGGCTGGATTCATGTATTTAAAGGAAATTGAGATCCAAGGGTTTAAGTCCTTTGCTGACAAGACCAAGGTTGTTTTTGACCAAGGGGTGACGGCGGTTGTAGGACCAAATGGCTCTGGGAAATCAAATATCACTGAAAGCCTCCGTTGGGCACTTGGTGAATCTAGTGTCAAGAGTCTGCGTGGTGGGAAGATGCCTGATGTCATCTTTGCAGGAACAGAAAGTCGGAAACCTCTAAACTACGCTTCTGTTATTGTTACTTTGGATAATCAAGATGGCTTTATTAAGGATGCAGGCCAGGAAATCAAAGTTGAACGTCATATCTATCGTAGTGGAGATAGTGAGTACAAGATAGACGGGAAAAAAGTTCGTCTCCGTGATATCCATGACCTTTTCTTAGATACTGGACTCGGACGTGATTCTTTCTCCATCATTTCCCAAGGAAAGGTCGAAGAAATCTTTAACTCCAAACCTGAAGAACGTCGGGCTATTTTTGAAGAAGCTGCCGGAGTTTTAAAGTATAAAACTCGTCGTAAAGAGACGGAAAGTAAGCTTCAACAAACTCAAGATAATCTAGATCGTTTGGAAGATATCATCTATGAGCTTGATAATCAAATCAAGCCTTTGGAGAAGCAAGCAGCTATAGCTCGTAAATTTATGGAGTTGGACGGTCAGCGTAAAGCGATCTACTTGGACGTTTTGGTTGCTCAGGTTCAAGCCAATAAGGCTGAATTGGATGTGACAGAAGAAGAATTAAACCAAGTCCAAGAACTTTTAACCGGTTATTATCAAAAACGTCAAGACTTAGAAGAAGAAAATCAAGCTCTCAAAAAGAAACGTCAAGACTTGCAAGCTGAAATGTCAAAAGACCAGTCAAGCTTGATGGATTTGACTAGTTTAATCAGTGATTTAGAACGTAAGTTAGCTTTGTCTAAACTAGAAACTGAGCAAGTTGCCCTCAATCAACAAGAAGCTCAAGCTCGTTTAGCTGGTTTGGACGAGAAGAGAAATACTCTCATTCAGGAGAAGGAAGAAAAAGAAGCACATCTCAGTCAGTTAGAAGAAAATTTAGCGGTCAATACCAAGGAACTCAATCGTTTAGAAGCAGAATTATTAGCTTTTTCTGATGATCCAGACCAAATGATTGAGCAATTGCGTGAACGTTTCGTGGCTTTCTTACAGGAAGAAGCGGATGTCTCTAACCAATTGACAAGGATTGAAAATGATCTTGAGAATAGTCGCCAACAGACTCAAAAGCAAGAAGAACAATTAGAATCCTTGAAGGAACAATTGGCTTCTGCCAAGTCCAAGGCTAGTGAGCAAGAAGCTGCCCTTAAATCAGCTAAAGAAGAAGTACAGAACTTACTCGCTGACTATCAAACCAGTGCCAAAGAAGAAGAAGCACAAAAGCAGGCTTATCAAAGCCAGCAAAATCAACTCTTTGACCGTTTAGATAGTTTGAAAAACAAGCAGGCTAAGGCACAAAGTTTGGAAAACATTCTTAAAAATCATAGCAATTTTTATGCAGGTGTTAAGAGTGTACTACAAGAAAAAAATCGCTTAGGTGGTATTATTGGAGCAGTTAGTGAACATTTAACCTTTGATGTTCGTTATCAGACAGCACTTGAGATTGCTCTCGGTGCAAGTAGCCAACACATCATCGTTGAAGATGAGCAGGCAGCAACAAAGGCCATCGATTTCCTAAAAAGAAATCGATCCGGTCGTGCGACTTTCCTACCCTTGACAACTATCAAAGCTCGGAGCATTTCAGGTCAGAATCAAGATGTGATTGCCTCAAGTCCAGGTTTTCTTGGTATGGCAGATGAACTGGTTACCTTTGATGCTAAGCATGAAGCCATCTTTAAAAATCTGCTAGCTACCACAGCTATCTTTGATACAGTTGAGCATGCGCGTGATGCTGCTCGTAAGGTACGCTATCAAGTTCGTATGGTAACGCTAGATGGTACAGAACTACGAACAGGTGGTTCTTATGCTGGTGGTGCCAATCGTCAAAATAACAGCATTTTCATCAAGCCTGAATTGGAGCAGTTGAAAAAAGAGATTGCTCAAGAAGAAAAGCTTCTGCATCATGAGGAAGAAAATCTGAAGTCAGTTCAAGAATCCTTGAACGAACTTAGTCAAACTTTGGAGACTATTAAGTCGAAAGGGGAACAAGCTCGTATAGAAGAGCAAGGCTTGTATCTTGCTTATCAACAAACTTGCCAACAAGTCGAAGAACTCGAAACACTCTTAAAACTTCAGGAGCAAGAATTAACTAATCTCAGAGGTGGAGATTGGCAAGCTGAAAAAGAAAAATGCCAAGAACGTCTCGCAGTTATTGCAACCGAAAAGCAAAAGCTGGAATCTGAAATCGAAGAAATCAAGTCCAATAAAAATGCTATTCAGGAACGCTATCAAAACTTACAGGAAAAACTTTCTCAAGAGCGTCTTCGTAAAACAGAAATGTTAGGTCAAAAGCGTTATGAAGTTGCAGATATTGAACGGATCAATAAAGAACTTGAGAACCTCAATATTGAACAAGAAGAGATTGAACGTCTTTTGCAAGAAAAAGTAGACAATCTTGAAAAAGTTGATACAGAACTTTTGGCTAAGCAGGAATCAGAAGCTAAGAGTCAAAAGGAAGAAATTCAACAAGGATTGATTCGTAAGCAGTTTGAACTAGATGATATTGAAGGTCAATTGGATGATATTGCTAGTCATTTAGAACAAGCTCGTCAGCAAAATGAAGAATGGATACGTAAGCAAACACGAGCGGAAGCGACTAAAGAGAAGATTACAGACCGCCTTCGCTATCTTCAAGGTCAACTGACTGAAGAATACCAGATTAGTTATACAGAAGCGTTAGAACAAGCCAACCAATTGGAAGACTTGGCTGTCGCTGAACAAAAGGTTAAGGATTTGGAAAAATCCATTCGTTCACTTGGTCCTGTTAATTTGGATGCCATTGAACAGTTTGACGAAGTACACGAACGCTTGGAATTCTTGAATAGTCAGCGCGACGATATTCTTTCTGCTAAAAATCTTCTTCTTGAGACCATTACAGAGATGAATGATGAAGTGAAGGAACGCTTTAAATCAACCTTTGAAGCTATTCGTGAGTCCTTTAAGGTGACTTTCAAGCAGATGTTTGGTGGTGGACAAGCGGACCTAATCCTGACCGAGGGAGATTTATTGACAGCAGGTGTTGAAATCTCTGTTCAACCGCCAGGAAAGAAAATCCAATCACTCAACCTCATGAGTGGTGGGGAGAAGGCCTTGTCAGCTCTGGCTTTGCTCTTCTCCATCATTCGGGTCAAGACCATTCCATTTGTTATCTTGGATGAAGTAGAAGCTGCACTTGATGAGGCCAACGTTAAACGCTTTGGGGATTATCTCAACCGATTTGACAAGGATAGTCAGTTTATCGTTGTTACCCACCGTAAGGGAACTATGGCGGCAGCAGACTCTATCTATGGTGTGACCATGCAAGAATCTGGTGTTTCTAAGATTGTTTCTGTTAAACTAAAAGATTTAGAGAATATGGATGCTTAATTAGTTATCAGTACAAAATTTCAAGCAAAGAATATAGAAAGACCTTCAAGAAGTCAGAAGGATAATGTAAATAAATTGAGGAGTTTATATGGATTTCGATCTATTCCTAATGATCTGTAATTATATTGGGACTATAGCCTTTGCTGCTTCAGGAGCCATCAAAGGATTCGGTAAACGTTTAGATATTTTTGGAATCAGTTTATTGGCAATTGTAACTGCAGTAGGCGGAGGAATCCTAAGAGATTCCATTATTAGTCGCTTTCCAGCTTCTCTAGCAGATCCTAGCCCCATTTATGTCTCTATCCTGGTAGCGGTTATTATGTATGTCTTTGTAACTTCAAAACAGGCCAATGCTAGTCATGATAAAAAGTTCTATAAGTGGTTGAGAGAAGCCTATCTCATCTTTGATTCCATTGGGTTGATTATCTTCTCCTTGATTGGAGCGACAGCCTTAGTGGACAGTAAGCTAAATTTGATGTCTGCAGGGATTTTGGCTTGTCTAACAGGAGCCGGTGGAGGTATTATCCGAGATCTCCTTATAAATGAAGTTCCAAGTGTTTTAAAAGAAGACATTTATGCCCTTCTATCTTTCGTGATTGGAGTTATTTATTACTGGTTGGCCTTTGTCCTTCATTTTCCAAGAATTTCTGCCTTTATCATTCTCTCGATAGTTGGCTTTGTGATTCGACTTTGTATTATTAAGTTCAAGCTCTCTTTGCCAAATATGGATAAGAGAACCTTGAATTGATGAATAAGCGAGAGTTATTTTATCAGCGTCTAATCTCATGTGGATTAGGCGTTATTTTTTGCAAATACGGGAAATTAATGATGTAAAGATTAATTTTTGCTATTATATTTGTAATTTCGAACAAGGTAGGAATAGCAATGAGTAATTTGAAACATTCAGTTGATTTTATTAAAGAAATAGAGAAATTAAAGGCAGTGACAAGATTTAATAGAACTCTTGATGGCAGATTTGAAAATAGCGCCGAGCATTCTTGGCAGGGTGCCATAGCTGCGATGGTTCTTCAAGATTATTATCCTGAAAAATTGAATATGGAGAAAGTCATTTCGATGTTATTGATTCATGATTTAGGTGAGATTTATGCCGGAGATACTTGGGTGTTTGATGATGAAAAAAAGCTTCATTCTCATGATAGAGAACTAGCATCTATAGAAAAAACAATGAGTATCCTTCCAGAAGAAAAATATTTACAAATGAAAAATTCGTGGTTGGAATTTGAAAAAGGGCAGAGTTCTGAAGCAAGATATGCAAGAGTGATCGACGCCTTGGTACCGCTGATAAATCACTTGGAAGTGTCAGAAATCAATTATAATCCTGATAATATCAGTGCAGACATGGCATTAGAAAAGAAAAAGTTCATAAAAAGTGAATCAGAAGAATTATGGAGACTGACAGAAGACTTGATTCAGGAAAGTGTAGAGAAGGGCTTATATTTTTAATAATAATTGGCCCAATAGAAGATAGATTTTTAACTGGAGAATGGAAATATATATGATTAAACTTGTCACAACTGAAATCGGAATAAGGAAATTGATACAATAAAATACAAAGAAAACCTTGGAATAAGCTGTTTCCAAGGCTTTTTAGCTATCTATAGATAGAAGGAAAAAATTGCTAGAGTAGATGATTTTTATTTGGATACTCTTGTTTTGTATAACGTTACACTATATGTTATTTAAGACAGATTGTGTTGAGTATTGAATTATACAAAAATTACTAATGGACTGAGATTTTTGCATTTGATTATACTGTAGAGAATATTAGTCAAATAAAATTGTTTTATTTTCACTAATGCATTTTTTATTATCATCCCAATAGTTAATACTTTCAAAGCTTCCTTTTCTTAAATAAAGTGGTAGCCTTTTTCTAATTTCATCTTGCATTGGTATTTTATCAATATCTTTTAGATTCCACCATTTTGGCTCACCTTCAGCAGATGTACTTAGTTCACCAGTAAACTGAGTACATAAAAAGTCATAGAAGACAAATCTCTCATTACCAATTGAATTAGTAAAGCCTGAAATTCCCTTTAATTCGAGATTTAATGCAGTGAGTCCAGTTTCTTCCTTAAGTTCCCGTAATGCAGCTTCAAAAAAACTTTCAGGGAATTCAACTTTTCCCCCGGGTGGAATCCAGCCAGGAAAATTATCGTGCTGTCTATTAAGTAATAAAATTTCTTGATTTCTCAAAACACAAATATTAACCCAGTTTTTGATTTTTTCAGTCATATGATTAACCTCCAACAAGTATTTTTTCATATGCAAGATTATATGTCAAGAACTATATGCTATTTATGATTGTGACAAATGTATCTCAGCCAAAGATTGATAATTTTTACGCAATAGTTGATTAACTCTCAGAATAGACTTCAATCAAGAACTTTGGAAGAAAATGTTGTAAAAGAAAGCAAGTAAATCAGTCTGGCCTTTAAAATGGCATATGGATTGATTTATAGAAGCTAAGGGAGTGTCAATTCGGCACGTCTTTTTTTGCTTCTTCTATGGTATAATAGAAGGTAGATTTATTAATTGGAGTATGAAGAATTTATGATTAAATTAGTAGCAACGGATATGGACGGTACTTTTTTGGATGGTGCCGGTCAATTTGATATGGAGCGTCTGAAAAAGTTGCTCCATTCTTATCAAGAAAAAGGAATCTATTTTGCTGTTGCATCTGGTCGTGGGCTTTTGTCACTTGAAAAGCATTTTGCGGATGTCAAAGATGAGATTATTTTCATTGCTGAAAATGGGAGTCTCGTTCGTTTCCATGGAGAGGACCTCTATGAAGCAACCATGCCTCGTGATTTTTACCTATCAACATTTGAAAAACTAAAAACTTCACCTTATTTTGATGAGAAAAAGATGCTCTTGACTGGTAAAGAGGCTTGCTATGTGCTTGATACGGTGGATGAAACCTATCTTATGTTTAGTCATCATTATAATGAGAATATCAAAAAAGTAGCCAGTCTTGAAGATATTACCGATGAGATTTTCAAATTCACAACTAACTTCACTGAAGAAACGGTTGACGCTGGAGAATCTTGGGTCAATGAACATGTTCCTGGGGTCAAGGCTATGACGACTGGCTTTGAATCCATTGACATCGTTTTAGACCATGTTGACAAGGGAGTTGCTATTGTTGAATTGGCTAAGAAATTGAATCTAGATATGGATCAAGTGATGGCCTTTGGTGATAATCTAAATGATCTTCACATGATGCAAGTGGTTGGGCACCCAGTGGCACCTGAAAATGCACGTCCAGAGATTTTAGAACTTGCTGAAACAATTATTGGACACCACAAGGACCAATCAGTTATTGCTTATATGGAGGAATTGTAATGGCAGATATTAAATTAATTGCTTTGGACTTAGATGGAACCTTGCTGACGACAGACAAGAAATTAACTGATCGTACCAAGGCAACTTTAAAGGCTGCGCGTGATCAGGGAGTTAAAGTGGTATTGACAACTGGACGTCCCCTCAAGGCCATGGATTTCTTCCTCAAAGAGCTTGGAACAGACGGTCATGATGATGAATATACCATTACCTTTAATGGAGGATTGGTTCAGAAAAATACAGGTGAGATTCTCGATAAAACAGTCTTTTCAATCGATGATGTGACACGCATTTATGAGGAAACTGAAAAACTAGGTATTCCTTTAGATGCCATTTCAGAAGGTACAGTTTACCAAATCCAATCAGATCAAGAAAGTCTGTATGCTAAATTTAATCCTGCTCTGACTTTTGTTCCAATTGACTTTGAAGATTTGTCTAGTCAGATGACCTACAACAAATGTGTGACAGCCTTTGCCCAAGAACCGCTGGACGCAGCAATTGCTAACATTTCATCAGACTTGTTTAACAATTATGAAATTTTTAAATCTCGCGACATGCTTTTGGAATGGTCACCAAAGAACGTTCATAAGGCTACTGGATTAGCTAAATTGATTGACCACCTAGGAATTGACCAAAGTCAAGTGATGGCTTGTGGAGATGAGGCCAATGACCTTTCCATGATTGAATGGGCAGGACTCGGTGTTGCTATGCAAAATGCTGTGCCTGAGGTCAAGGAGGTTGCAAATGTAGTCACCCCTATGACCAATGACGAGGAAGCTGTTGCCTGGGCCATTGAAAAATATGTACTGAAGGAGAACTAAAGTATGGGATTATTTGACCGTTTATTTGGTAGAAAAGAAGAACCAAAAATCGAAGAAGTCGTTAAAGAAGCTTTGGAAAACTTGGATCTGACAGAACCTGGCGACGAAGTTACAGAATCTGTAAGCAAGGAAGCTGAAGAGGAAAATGCTGAAGAAATCGACCAAAGTTCAGAATTTGATGAAACTTATTCTAAAGAAGCTAGTGAGTCGGAAGAACCAGTAGAAGAAACTACTACAGAAACAGTTGAACCAATAGCAACTCCTCAGGAAGAAGAGACTCAGTTTGAAGAGGAAACTGAGTGTCACTGTTGTCAGGAAGAGTCAGAGTCAACAGAAGTTGAAGAAACTGAAGCCAGCTCTCAAGAAGTAGTGGAATTTGTTGCAGAAGAACCTGAGTCACCAGTCGACGAAGTACCTTTAAGTGATAGCGACGATGAAGAAGCTAATCAAGCTCAACCAGACGAAACGGAAACAGACACTTCTGAAGAAGTGGAAGAAGATCTAGTAATCGAAGCAACTCCTCAAGTTCAAGAGACTGTACAGGAAAAATATGACCGTAGTCTCAAGAAAACTCGTACGGGATTTGGAGCTCGTTTGAATGCTTTCTTTGCTAACTTCCGCTCTGTTGATGAAGAATTCTTTGAAGAATTAGAAGAACTGCTCATCATGAGTGACGTTGGTGTTCAGGTAGCTTCAAATCTTACTGAAGAATTGCGTTACGAAGCCAAGCTTGAAAATGCCAAGAAACCTGATGCCCTCCGTCGTGTTATCATCGAAAAATTAGTGGAGCTTTACGAAAAAGATGGACAATACAATGAAAGCATTAACTTCCAAGATGGTTTGACAGTTATGCTCTTTGTAGGTGTTAATGGTGTAGGGAAAACAACCTCTATCGGTAAATTAGCTCATCGCTACAAGCAAGCTGGCAAGAAGGTCATGCTTGTTGCTGCGGATACCTTCCGTGCTGGTGCAGTTGCCCAATTAGCTGAATGGGGTCGTCGTGTCGATGTTCCTGTGGTTACTGGACCTGAAAAAGCAGATCCAGCTAGTGTTGTCTTTGATGGGATGGAACGAGCAGTAGCAGAAGGTGTTGACATTTTGATGATTGATACAGCTGGCCGTTTACAAAACAAGGAAAACTTGATGGCAGAGTTGGAAAAAATTGGTCGTATCATTAAGCGTGTCGTGCCAGAAGCTCCGCATGAAACCTTCCTAGCCCTGGATGCCTCAACAGGTCAAAACGCTCTTGTACAAGCCAAGGAATTTTCAAAAATTACGCCTGTTACAGGAATTGTCTTAACCAAGATTGATGGAACTGCCCGAGGTGGTGTTGTTCTGGCTATCCGTGAGGAACTCAATATTCCTGTTAAGTTGATTGGTTTTGGTGAAAAAATCGATGATATCGGTGAGTTCAACTCTGAAAACTTTATGAAGGGCCTCCTAGAAGGTTTGATATAAAAGAAAATCCTGCAAGAATTCTTGCAGGATTGTTTTTGATTTTATGTGACTTTCAGTCCGTCTCGCTCCGTTAGGTGCGAGACAAATAAACCACCCGCTATGCGGGTGCGCGTCGAAGGTTATACC
>NZ_JAPVZO010000018.1:0-46104 GCF_041432445.1 Streptococcus sp. 27098_8_69
ACAGAAATTGTTCAAGAATTAATTACTGAGTTTTCGTTAGATATTCTTCTAAAAGCCATTAAACTAGCTCGTTCGACCTACTACTATCACTTGAAACAGCTAGACAAACCAGATAAGGACCAAGAGCTTAAAGCTGAAATTCAATCCATTTTTATCGAACATAAGGGAAATTATGGTTATCGTCGGATTCATTTAGAACTAAGAAATCGTGGTTATCTGGTCAATCATAAAAGAGTTCAACGCTTGATGAAAGTACTCAATTTACAAGCTAAAATTCTACAGAAACGAAAATATTCTTCTCATAAAGGAGACGTTGGCAAGAAGGCAGAGAATCTCATTCAACGTCAATTTGAAGCAGCCAAACCAATGGAAAAGTGCTACACAGATGTGACAGAATTTGCCATTCCAGCAAGTACTCAAAAGCTTTACTTATCACCAGTTTTAGATGGCTTTAACAGCGAAATTATCTCCTACAATCTTTCTACTTCACCGAACTTAGTACAAATGAAAGCTATGCTAGAACAAGCCTTTACAGAGAACCATTACGAAAATACAATTCTCCATAGTGACCAAGGATGGCAATACCAACACGATTTCTATCATCATTTTTTAAAGAATAAGGGAATCCAACCATCTATGTCACGTAAGGGAAATAGCCCAGATAACGGTATGATGGAATCTTTCTTTGGCATTCTTAAGTCTGAAATGTTTTATGGTTATGAGAATACGTTTCAGTCACTTGAGCACTTGGAACAAGCTATTGTAGACTATATTGATTACTACAACAATAAAAGAATTAAGGTAAAACTAAAAGGACTCAGTCCTGTGCAATACAGAACTAAATCCTTTGAATAAATTAATTGTCTAACTTTTTGGGGTCAGTACACCTTGATACTATGCGTTTTATTTTTTTCATTTTCTGATAATACTCTTCGAAAATCAAATTCAAACTGCGTCAACGTCGCCTTGCCGTATATATGTTACTGACTTCGTCAGTTCTATCCACAACCTCAAAGCAGTGCTTTGAGCAACCTGCGGCTAGTTTCCTAGTTTGCTCTTTGATTTTCATTGAGTATAAAATTGAGTTTTTGATCAACTTTTTTTAGTGATCAGGCGAACATTTGCCAAAAGTAATCAATGATATAGGTCAAGCCGTATGTGTAAACGACCAGGGTAAAGGGCTTGGTCAAGACGATAATAGTCATGTAACGCTTGAAGCTCATCTTGGTCAAAGCAGCCAACATACAGAGAAAGTCCGCTGGACTAACCGGCCAAATCATCATAAAGATAAAGAATCGATCAAAGCGATTACCCTTGTCTAACCAACCGATGTACTTATCATAGGTGCGCTTGCTGACGACAGACTGAACGAAGGGTGCTCCGTAGAGGCGAACCAGGTAAAAGATAATGGCGCAACCAATAACAATACCGAAATAGTTGTAGATCGTCCCAACGATATGCCCGTAGATAAAGACACCTGCAACAGAGGTCAGAGCACCTGGGATGATAGGAACAACCGTCTGCAAAATCTGTAAAAAGATAAAGAGTGGTGGCCCCCAGATACCGGCCTGTTGGATAAAGGCAGATAGGGTTTCCTTGGAATGCAAGACTCCAGCCTGATAGGCCCAGATACAGAAAATCAAAGTACCAACTCCACCAATGATGGAAGAAATATTAATTGCTTGCTGTAGAAGGGGAGAAACAGCTTTCATTTGTTTATCGTGTGACATGTAAACTCCTCTTGAGTAGTATGATTCTACTATACCATATTTTGAGGAGAAAGACTATATGGGGTAGGTACTTCATGTGACTTTGCCTCAAGTATGGTAAAATGGGAATAAGAAAATGACCGCTTAGAATGAGGAAAATCATGTTAGGATTGAAGTTTAACGGTACTTGGCGCAACTACCAAAAACAAGTTTTGGATAACTTTCAGGAATATCAATCAGATGGCCATGTCCACTTGGTGGCAGCACCAGGTTCTGGGAAAACAACCATTGGTATCGAGTTGATTGCCCGCTTTGATAAGCCAGCTCTGGTTTTGGTGCCGACGGTTATCATTCGGGAACAATGGGTGGATAGGATTCGCCAGGCTTTTTTAGAGAATGAGGACCAGGTCACAAGTCTCGTTTCTCAAAATCTCAAGGACATGAAGCAAATCACCATCGCCACATACCAAGCCTTTCACAGTGCCATGCAACAAGTACAATCGCAAGAAGATAATGGAGAAGTTGAGGACTTTGTCGGATTTGACCTAATTGCCAGCCTCAAGGAAAGGGGCGTTGAAACCCTCTGTCTGGACGAATGCCATCACTTGAGAAATGAATGGTGGAAAAGCCTAGAAGATTTCCGTAAAAATTACCAACAACTGCAAGTCATCTCTCTCACAGCAACACCTCCTTATGACAGTGAGCCAGAACTCTGGGATCGCTATCTCCAGATGTGTGGAGAGATTGACCAAGAAATCACGGTGCCAGAACTGGTCAAGGAAGATACCCTCTGTCCACACCAGGACTTTGTCTATATCTGTTTTCCGACCAAGGAAGAAGACAAGCGCCTGGAAGCATTTGAGGACACCAAGTGGCAGTATGTCAGTCAACTAGTGGTTGACCCTGATTTTCAGACGCTCATTAGGTCTTCCAAGGTCCTCAAAGGGGAAATCTCTGCGGATATGCTCCTGGAAGATCCCAAGTATCTCTCCGCCCTCCTCATTTATCTACAGGCTCAAAAGCTAGAAATTCCTAAGCACTTACGAGATTTACTGGGAGCTGAAGCCTTGCCTGCTCTTAATTACTACTGGCTGGAAGTTCTCTTGCAAGGCCTTCTCTATCAGACACCCGACTGGTATGAGGATCCACAGGAGACAAAGAAAAAGATAGAAGCTGAGTTGAAATCAAGAGGATTGATTGAAAAACGTCAGGTTTACTTGGTCAAATCCAAGGCCAATGACCAAATCCTCAATCAATCTCTAGGAAAACTGGCTGGGATCGCATCTATCTTTGAAACCGAGTATACTAGTCTAGGTCAGGACTTGAGACAGTTGGTCTTGGCAGACTATATCCGTAAGGATTTTGCCAGTTATCTGGGAGATGACCAAGCACCAATCACGCAATTAGGTGTCCTCCCTTACTTTGAAACGATTCGCAGAAGTGCACAAAAACAAGGGCTTTCTGTCCCTATAGCAGTCCTTTCAGGTAGTGTCGTGATCATACCTGCCAGTGTCAAGGAAGAACTCGAAGCACTCATCCCAAACACTAGCTTGACCTTCTCAGCCATCGGAAAACTTGACCAAGGTGCCTATCTCCAAGTAGGATTTCCATCTAGCTTTAAGGGGATGGTCGCAGCAGTGACTGAGCTCTTCCAACGTGGTTCTATCCAGGTCTTGGTCGGAACTAAGTCTCTCTTGGGAGAAGGATGGGATGCGCCTTGTGTCAACTCTCTCATTCTAGGAAGTTTTGTCGGAAGCTTTATGCTCAGTAATCAGATGCGAGGCCGTGCTATTCGTATCTGGCCAGGACATCCAGATAAGACCAGCAATATCTGGCACCTAGTTGCCATCAAACCTTACAAAAATCCAGCCTTTTCAAATGAAAATCAAGAAGAGGAAGCCCTCAATCCATATCAGGACCTGCAAACTCTTGCCCGTCGTATGGACCACTTCCTTGGCTTGTCCTATAAGGAGGATACCATCGAGACAGGTCTAGATCGCTTGGACTTCCCTAAACCACCCTTTAAGAAAAATAAGATTCAAGCCTATAATCAGAAAATCAAGGAATTGTCCAAAGACCGTACCACCCTTCGCAAAAAATGGCAGGAGGCGTTGGTAGTTGCGGATAAGCTAGAGATTGTCAATGAGATAGCAACAGATCGCAAGCAGATCCCTCTGCTCACTCTTGTTGATGCTGAAAAATGGCTCCGTTATTCCTTTATGCTAACGGCCCTCAATCTCCTCTTTTATATCTTTAGGGTCCGTGGAACTAGTATTCGCTGGTTGTTTGGACTGAGCATCCTCTTTCTAGCCTACACTGTGATTCGCTATTTCTTTTACAAGAGTCCTTATGTACGCATACGGCAGGCGGGTGAAGGTATTCGTAATGCCATGCTAAAGATGGGGCATCTTTCCGATGATCAGTCGCGCGTGCAGGTAGAGGAAGATAAGGAAAGTTATAGCATTTTTGCCTATCTTAAGGGGGGCAGTATGAGAGATAAGGAACTCTTTTCTCAGACCTTGGGTGAATTCTTTGCAGCCGTGGACAATCAACGCTACCTCTTAGTCGCTAAAAAAGCACCAGCAGGTCAGTCCAAGTATTTCGTAGTCCCTAGCCTCTTTGAAAAACGTAAGGAAGATGCACAGCTCTTTCTAGACGCAGTCGCCCCTCAGCTAGGTGATTATCAGCTGGTCTACACCCGTAACGAAGCAGGTCGAAAAATCCTGCTCGAAGCTAGACTCAAATCCCTAGCCAACAAAAACGACCGCATCATAACTAAGAAAAAGGTAAAAAGTGCTTTGAAGTAGGGGGAAGCACAATTTAAATATTTATATAAAAAAGAAGGAAATAATTATGGCAGATACTATTCTAATTCTGGGTAATGGTTTTGATATTGCAATGGGGAGGAAAACGAAGTATGAAGAATTTATTGAATTTACTAATGATTTAAATTCAAGAAAGAAATACATAGTAAACTTTAGAAAATTTATTAAACCGTATAAAAAAATTAAGTTATCCAATTATAAAGATAATTTGTATTTGAAATTTATTAATGAAAATAGGGATAGACTTGGAGAAAACTGGTCTAACCTTGAAATCATGATTTCTCAACTTGCAGACGCAATAATGTATTTTAAAAAAAATACTAATGTATTATTTAAATGTACTGGACCTGATTATTACTCTTTAATTGATGATGTTTTAGAAGGTGCAAGTAATTACATCGCAAAACGTTATATTGCAAAAGTATTCGATGATGAATTCTCAGAGAATGAAATTGATAGTTATAAAAAAGAACTTTTCATAGAGAACCTTAATGGGTTATTTATTAAGCACCTCGATTTTTTAATTGAATTATTAGAAATCTATCTATCGTATTTAGATTATTTTGATTTTGAAGTTAGCAAGATTAAAGCTAAGCCAACAGCTTTAGATGCAGTATCGAATATATCAAATTCCTCTGTTCTAAATTTTAATTACACCAATACATCGGGCCATCTCTTTGGAACTTTTGAGGAGAAAACTCATTTTATACATGGGCGAATTGATTTAGATAGAACAATCAATACCATGGTTTTTGGAATTGAGGATAAGGAAAATGATGTCAACAGTGATTTGATACCTTATCAGAAATATTATCAACGAGTTGTCAAAGAAACAGGGAATAAATTTGAAGAATTTTTTATTAAGAGAAATTATACGGTAAAAAATACTTCTGTTGCAGGGCGTGCTGTTCCGACTAGAGTTCTAGTTTCGAAAAACATTGTTATTTTTGGTCACTCAGTAGACCCTTTGGATAAAGAAATATTTCAAAAATGTTTTGCATTAGCAGAATCAGCAGAAAATGGAAAGTATGATTATAGATTTATTTTTACTTATTACGATGATGCAGCTAAACGTTCAATTGTTAAGAATCTCGCAATCATCCTTGGTAAGGAAAAACTGGTAGAATTAACAGGGAAACGAAATGTTGTATTTGTAAAAAGTGATGACAAGAAAGGCATGGAAAAAGTGCTACTGCCTTAATGTAGTCACAAAGTAACTGAAGTTATAGAATACTATTATAAAATCTTATTTAGAAAATAATTCTACCCCACTCGACCTATTAAGGTCGAGTGGTTTTTCTTAAAATATGATAAAATAGAAAGGATAATACATTAATTAAGGAAAATAAAAATGGCAAATAAAGAAAGTGCAGAGCGTAAGGAGCTTCACCGTAAAATTTGGGCGATTGCAGACGATGTTCGTGGAGCTGTAGACGGTTGGGATTTCAAGCAGTACATACTTGGAATTCTATTCTATCGCTTTATCTCTGAGCATATGGCTGACTATTTTGACCGTGCTGAGCATGAGGCTGGGGATTTAGAATTCCGTTATGCTGATTTGAGTAACCAAGAAGCTGAGCGAGATTTTAAACCAGGGACAGTTGAGGATAAAGGTTTCTTTATTCTTCCTAGTCAACTATTTGAAAATGTGGTTAAGAACGCGTCACAAAATGAAAATTTAAACGAGGACTTAGCCAATATTTTCCAAGATATTGAGAAATCCGCGATTGGATTCAAATCAGAGGATGATATCAAAGGCTTATTTGATAACTTGGACACACGAAGCAACATCCTTGGTGGTACTGTTCCAGAAAAGAATAAACGTCTTTCTGATATTCTAAATGGTATCAATAGCATTAACTTTGGCAACTTTGAGGAAAATGACATTGATGCTTTTGGGGATGCCTATGAGTTCCTGATTTCCAACTATGCGAGCAATGCTGGTAAAAGTGGTGGTGAATTCTTTACTCCTCAGACAGTTTCTAAATTACTGGCTCGTTTGGTGATGGTTGGTAAGGACAAGATTAACAAGGTTTACGACCCAACATGTGGGTCGGGTTCTCTCTTGTTACAGATGAAAAAACAATACGAAGACCATATCTTGGAGGATGGTTTCTTTGGTCAAGAAATCAATATGACCAACTATAACTTGGCTCGTATGAATATGTTCTTACATAATATCAACTACAATAACTTTGATATCAAGCGAGGAGATACCCTTTTAAATCCTCAGCATTTAGATGAAAAACCGTTCGATGCGATTGTTTCAAACCCTCCTTACTCTGTCAAATGGGTGGGAGATGGAGACCCAACTCTCATAAATGATGACCGTTTTGCACCAGCAGGTAAACTAGCTCCTAAGTCTAAAGCTGACTTTGCCTTTATCATGCATAGTCTCAACCACTTGTCTAACAGAGGTCGAGCAGCCATTGTTTGTTTCCCAGGCATTTTCTATCGTGGTGGTGCTGAAAAGACCATTCGTCAGTATCTAGTAGATAACAACTTTGTTGAAGCAGTTATTGCACTTCCTGAAAATCTCTTCTTTGGAACCTCTATCGCAACTACGATTTTAGTTTTGGCGAAGAATAAACTAGAAAATAAAACACTTTTTATCGATGCGAGCAAGGAGTTCAAAAAAGAGACCAATAACAATGTCTTGACGGATGACAATATCGACCATGTCGTTGAGTTATTCACTAATTATCAAAGTGTTGACTATAAAGCATCTCTTGTTGATAATGAAGCGATTGGTTCAGAGCAGGATTACAACCTTTCTGTCTCTACATATGTCGAACAAGAAGATACAACTGAAAAGATTGATATTGATGTTCTCAACAAAGAAATTGCTGAGACCGTTGCTAAGATTGACCACTTACGTGCAGAGATAGACAAGATTGTAGAGGAGCTAGGAGGTAAATGATGAATATCCTAGAAGAAATCCAAAACTGTCCCGTTGAGTGGAAAGAGTTGGGGGAAGTGACTGATACTGTTACAAGTCCAGTAAAATTAACTAAAAAGGAGTATCAAGTATCAGGGAAAATACCAATTGTTGATCAAGGGGAACAATTCATTGCAGGTTTTTCAGATTATGGAAAATATCTGAAAAAGGATGAATATATTATTTTTGGGGATCACTCAGAGCATGTAAAATATATAGATTTCGCTTTTGTTCAAGGAGCTGATGGTTTAAAAATTTTGAAACCTAAGAGTGGCATAAAAGCAAAATATATATACTATTGCTTTTGTAATTTTTATAAGAAAGAAGGAAGTTATAAAAGACATTGGAGTAAAGCAAGAACTACTCTTATACCAATTCCTCAAAGTGAAGAAATTCAAGAAAAAATCGTGCAGATACTTGACAAAATGACTGAGTATGTTACAGAATTGACCTCAGAATTGACCTCAGAATTGACCTCACGTAAAAAGCAATATTCTTTTTATCGAGATAAACTCTTATCATTCGAGAATGAGGTATATCAAGTTGAGTGGAAAGTTCTTAAAGATGTTGCTACATTGAAAAATGGTAAAGATTGGAAAAACCTTTCAAGTGGAGAAATACCAGTATATGGAAGTGGTGGAGAAATGGGAGAGTTTGTTGCAGACTTTTCTTATGATAAACCAACTGTTTTAATTCCTAGAAAAGGCTCTATTACTAATTTGTTCTATTTAGAAAAAGCTTTTTGGAATGTCGATACAATTTACTATACAGAAATTGATGATAAACAGATTATTCCAAAATATTTTTATTATTATTTAACAACTGTTAGATTAGAAGAAATGGCAACTAATCCAACAAGACCAAGTTTAACTCAAGCTATTCTTGATAAAATTAGAATCCCAGTCCCTTCCCTCGAAATCCAATCTCGCATTGTTCAGGTTCTAGACAACTTTGACACGGTTTGTAACGACTTAAATATTGGACTGCCTAAGGAGATTGAACTACGTCAAAAACAGTACGAATATTTTCGAGATAAACTCTTGACATTCGTCGCCGAAGGCGAGTACACTGAGAGTAGAGTAGAGTAGAGTAGAGGAGTGGGACAACTCCGCTATTATCAAACTTTTACAGTGGGTATTTGGCCCAATTCGGGTGAATTTGGGACAAGTCATCAATTTACAACGAGGAAAACGTCTTGTTAGAAATCAGCTGACTACTTCAGGAAGTTTTCCAGTTTATCAGAACAGTTTGACGCCTTTAGGATATTTTACACATTCAAACAGACCGAAAGAAACTAGTTTTGTTATCTGTGCAGGAGCTGCTGGCGAAATTGGGTATAGCGATTTGGACTTTTGGGCGGCAGATGATGTCTATACATTAGAGACGTTGGATAATATTTCGGATAAGTTTATGTATTATGTATTGTTAAGTAAGCAAGCTAGGCTTAAATCACAGGTTCGAAAGGCAAGTATTCCTAGATTATCTAAGGATGCTATTGATAAAGTTGCTTTTTATTTACCGTCTCTTTCTGAACAAGAAAGAATCGTCTCCATTCTTGACCATTTCAACACCTTAACCAACTCTCTTTCTGAAGGTCTTCCAAAAGAAATCGAACTAAGACAGAAACAGTATGAATACTGGAGAGAACAATTATTAAATTTTACTAGATAAACTCTTTAATCATTTTGAGAAAGTATCTCAATTAAAACAAAAAAGGAAGCATGCTATGGTTGATTATTCAAAAGTACATGAAGTAATTGCGGAAACAAATGAAGGGATTCTCTTGGCTGAGTATCAACCAGAGTATCGCACGGATAGAGAATATCAGTCAGAGGCTGATTTAGAAAATCAGCTGATTTCTGATTTGGTGAATCATCTCAACTATGAACGCTTAAATATTCATACTCCTGCAGAAATTTTAGCAAATACCAAGGTTCAGATTGAAAAGCTAAATAAGGTGACTTTTACAGATGATGAGTGGAATCGCTTTGTAGTGGAATATCTGGATTGTCCCAATGAAGGGTTAGTTGAAAAAACACGAAAAATCCAAGAGAATCATATCTATGACTTTGTCTTTGATGATGGACGGATTAAAAATATTTTCATCATTGATAAGAAAAACATTCACAACAACAGTATGCAGGTCATCAACCAAGTGACCCAGGTGGGTAGTCATACTAATCGTTACGATGTCACTATCTTAGTAAATGGTCTACCTCTAGTTCAGATTGAATTAAAGAAGCGAGGGGGAAGTCTTAAAGAAGCTTTTGAACAAATCCATAGATATAGCAAGGAGAGTTTCAATAGCGAAAATTCTTTATACAAGTATATTCAAATTTTTGTGATTTCTAATGGGACTTTTACACGCTATTTTGCAAATACAACAGCTCAGAATAAAAATCATTATGAGTTCACCTGTGAATGGGCAGACCGTAAAAATAAAACAATTCATGATCTTGAGGACTTTACCGTTACCTTCCTAAGTAAACGAGTTCTCTTGGAAGTATTGACTAAGTATTGTGTTTTTGATACTAATAATACCTTGCTCATCATGCGCCCTTATCAAATAGCAGCTACTGAGAGTATCATACGCAAGATTCATTCGTCTAATGAGATGAAGAACTTTGGCACTATCAATGCCTGTGGCTATATCTGGCATACAACGGGTTCAGGGAAAACTTTGACCAGCTTTAAGACAGCTCGTTTGGCGACAGAGTTGGACTATATTGATAAAGTGATTTTTGTGGTGGATAGAAAAGATTTAGATCACCAAACTATGAATGAATATCGAAAATTTCAACCAAATTCAGTCAATGGTAGTAACAATACAAAAGAACTCCAACGTAGTATTGAAGAAAATGATGATCGAATTGTTGTCACAACTATTCAGAAGTTAAATAAATTTATAACAGCAAATCCAAGCCATGAAATCTACAATAAAAAATGTGTCTTAATCTTTGATGAATGTCATCGGTCCCAGTTTGGGAAGGCGCAAAAGCGTATTAAGAAGGCTTTTAAACAGTATGCTCTATTTGGATTTACAGGGACACCAATTTTCCCAGAAAATAGTTTAACGGGAGAAACGACACAAGAAGTTTTCGGAGAACAACTTCATAACTACGTTATTACGGATGCTATTCGAGATAAAAAAGTGTTGAAGTTCAAAGTCGACTATAACTATATCAAGCCTGAAATCAATAAGTATAGAGAAGCAGAAAAGGCAGTCGGTCGAGAGCTCGATGAGAAGAAACTCAAAAAGATGGAGAAGGAGCTCCTTTTGCATCCTGAACGGATTGCAACCATCACAGAGTACCTGTTGAGAGTCTATAACGACAAGACGCACCGAAATCAACACTACACTCACAAACAAAAACAACTGTCTGGATTTAATGCCATGCTGGCTGTACAAAGTATTGAAGCTGCGAAATTATACTATGAAGAACTTCAGCGACAACAAGCAGCATTACCAGAAGCTAAGCGTTTGAAGGTCGCGACTATCTTTAGCTTTGCGCCTAACGAAGAACAGTCAGCTTATGGAGAGATTCAAGATGAAGAGCTAGATCCTCAAGATACAGCCATGCCTCTCTCATCTAAAGAGTTTCTGACTAAGGCAATCTACGACTATAATCAAATGTTCAAGACCAACTTTTCGACTGATGGGAAAGAGTTTCAAAATTACTATCGTGACCTTTCTAAACGAGTTAAGTCCAAGGAAGTGGATTTGCTGATTGTAGTGGGTATGTTCTTGACAGGTTTTGATGCGCCGACCATGAATACTCTCTTTGTTGATAAAAACCTACGTTATCATGGCTTGATTCAGGCATTCTCGAGAACCAATCGCATTTTTAACGAGGTTAAACCTTTTGGGAATATTGTTTGTTTCCGTGATTTAGAGAAGGCTACGCAAGAAGCTATTAAGACTTTTGGGGACACCAATAAGCTTGAAATCATCTTAGAAAAAAATTTTAGTGAATACATGGATGGTTTCGTGGACCAAGTAACAGGTATTGAGGTCAAAGGCTATACTGCGGTTTGTCAGGAAATTCTGGAAAGATTCCCAAATCCACAAGAAATTGAAACAGAACATGATAAAAAAGAGTTTGTTAAATTATTTGGTGAGTTTCTGAAACTTGACAACGTTCTTCGAAATTATGATGAATTTCAGGAAATCAACAAACCTATCTCGGAAGGTTATCTCCAAGATTTAAGAAGTTCTTACGTTGAAATTCGAGATGAATTCTTAAACCTTAAAAATTATGAAAGAACGAAAGACCTAGGTGTTGACCTTTCAGATATTGAATTTGAGATTGAACTCTTAAAAACTGACGAGATTAATCTAGATTATATTCTTGCTTTGATTGTCGAAAAATCGAAGAACTCTGAGTCTAAAGAAGCAATGAAAGCTGAAGTTAGCCGTGTTATTCGCTCAAGTATTGATATTCGTGCTAAGGAAGAGTTGGTGATTGGCTTTATCAATGATACTGATTTAGCGAGTCTGAAAGACCATGATGAAATTATCAATGCATTCTATGCTTATGGTAAAGAACGTAAAGCAGTCGCTATTCGTGAATTAGCAGAGTCTGAAAAGCTTGTAAAAGATTATCAGTTATTCATTGATCGATCTATTCAACGAGGTTATGCTGAGAATAGTGGAGCTGATTTGGATTCGATTATTCCACCGACTTCTCGTAGACAAGGAGCTCGTGAACGTAAGAAACAAGAAGTTTTACATCAGATTCAAACGTTAGTAGAGATTTATTCAGGAATTTAGCGAAGTGGACGTAAGACTCATCTAAAAATCGATTCACTCATTTTATAAAAATAACTTTGTTTCCGTATTTCCTGGGAACTCGTAGAAAGTAAGGAGAAATATGGAAAATAACAACCAACGTGCCCTTTGTCAGCAACTCTGGGCGGAAAATAAATACCTTATTTTGAGTCATTCTAGCAATATTTACAAGGACATTCGCCAGTATCTCAAGCAAGAAGTGGTGGAGCTGAGTCAGGTTCAAGAGATGATTGACCGTGCCTGCCAGATCCCAGAACACAGGGGTCAGGTTTGCAATGCCTTTCAGCATATTTGGGGCTATTTTAAAAAGCAAGCCAGCCTCGATGAGTGCAAAGACTATATGCTCTTGTTGGATCGCTATCGCTTTGGTCAAGCTTCCAAAGAAGATTTGATTGCTAGGACTCGAGACTTGCTTGAACGCTATCCAAATACCTATTTGCAACATTCAACGTTACTGAAAGGAGACTCCCATGAGACTTTGGCATGAGGCCTTAATTTCACAACTTCCCCGTCCTCAACTTTTGGGGCAACATCGAGAGTGTTGCGCCCTGCGTGGCAATGGCTGGGGCAGAAAGCATGCGACGGTTGACTATGTCTTTACCCACTCGCCCTATCGTCTCTATGCCTATCATCGCTTGATCATGGAGGAGATGACTGACCGTGGCTACAATGTAAGTCCAGAGTGGCTGGATAAGAACTACCGTGGCAAGACCTGCCCTCCTTATGAAGATTTGGTAGAAGAGAAGTTGAAAAGTCCGATCTATAGCGAACATGACGATACCTACTATGAGGAGTGTCTGTCTAATCTCCGTGACAAGGGGATAGAGCTATAGTCTTTTCTAATAACAAGCCATAGTCAACTCTCAGTTTACTCAAGTTTGACTATGAACATGGCTATCTTGAAAATCTGTTAATCATTGTCTATCAAAGGATTTGGGGAATCTTCTCCAAATCTTTTTTTGTGCTTTAAAAAGCGATATAGTTTCAAACTATATCAAAGCCTAATTTTTTACAATTATACAGATGATTTCTTTTCTGTTAAGATAGTTTCAACAACAATTTTTGGAGGACAAAACATGTCAACTACAATTATCGGTTTCCCTCGTTTGGGTGAATTCCGCGAATTAAAATTTACAACTGAAAAATACTTTAGAAAAGAAATCTCAGAAGAAGAACTTTTGGCTGCTGCGAAAGAATTGCGTGCAAAACACTGGAACATCGTCAAAGAAAAAGGCATCACTGAAATCCCATCAAATGACTTTTCTCACTATGACAACTTCCTAGATGCAGCTTTCCTTTTCAACGTAGTTCCTGCATCTGTTCAAAACTTGGACCTGTCTGATCTTGAACGCTACTTTGCTTTGGGACGTGGTTACCAAGGGGAAAAAGGGGATGTTCGTGCCCTTCCGATGAAGAAATGGTTCAACACCAACTACCACTATATCGTTCCTAAATTTGAAAAAGACACTCAAGTAAAATTGGCTGGTCACAAGATCTTTGATGAGTTCCAAGAAGCTAAAGAGCTTGGACTTAACACTCGTCCAGTCCTTGTAGGTCCATTCACGTTCCTTCAATTGTCAGACTTTGAAGAAGGTGTGAAAGCAGAAGATTTCGTGGATAGCTTAGTAGCTGCTTACCAAGATGTTTTTGCAAAATTGGCTGAACTTGGTGCAACTCGTATTCAATTGGACGAAGCTGCTCTTGTAAAAGATTTGACAGCTGAAGAAAAAGCTCTCTTCTTGAACCTCTACAACAAGCTTTTGGCTGATAAAAAAGGTCTTGAAGTCTTGCTTCAAACATACTTCGGTGACGTTCGTGACGTTTACGCTGACCTTGTCAAATTGCCAGTAGATGCGATCGGTCTTGACTTCGTTGAAGGTAAGAAAACTCTTGAACTCGTTAAAGGTGGCTTCCCAGCTGACAAGACTCTTTATGCAGGTATTGTCAATGGTAAGAACATCTGGCGCAACAACTATGAAAAGAGTTTGGCGATTCTTGAGCAAATCCCAGCTGAAAATATCGTTTTGACTAGCTCATGTTCACTTCTTCATGTGCCATTTACAACTGCTAACGAAGAATTTGAACCAGCTATCTTGAACCACTTTGCTTTCGCAGTTGAAAAATTGGATGAGATCCGTGACTTGGATGCTATCCGCAACGGTCAAGGGGCAGAGGCACTTGCAGCAAACAAAGAACTCTTTGCGACTGAACGTGTTGGTGAAAATGCGGAACTTCGTTCTCGTATCGCTGGATTGACTGACGCAGACTACACTCGTTTGCCAGCCTTCGCAGAACGTGAAGCTATCCAAGAAGAAGCATTCAAACTTCCAGCTCTTCCAACAACAACCATCGGTTCATTCCCTCAAACAAAAGAAGTTCGTGCTAAACGTTTGGCCTTCCGTAAGGGTGAATTGTCACAAGAAGAATACGATGCTTTCCTTGCTGAAACCATCGACGAATGGATCAAATGGCAAGAAGAAGTTGGATTTGACGTGCTTGTACACGGTGAATTCGAGCGTAATGACATGGTTGAGTACTTCGGTCAAAACTTGTCAGGTTACCTCTTCTCTAAAAACGGTTGGGTACAATCATACGGTATGCGTGGTGTTAAACCACCAATCATCTGGGGTGATGTCACTCGTCTCAACCCAATCACTGTTAAATGGTCTAGCTACGCACAAAGCCGTACGGACAAACCTGTTAAAGGTATGTTGACTGGACCTGTTACTATCCTTAACTGGTCATTCCCACGTGAAGACATCTCTATCAAGGATTCTACTCTTCAAATCGCTCTTGCTATCAAGGATGAAGTTCTTGACCTTGAAGCTGCAGGCGTGAAAATCATCCAAATCGACGAGGCTGCTCTTCGTGAGAAGTTGCCACTCCGTCGTAGCGACTGGTACGAAGATTACCTTGACTGGGCTATTCCAGCCTTCCGTTTGGTACACTCAACAGTAGCACCAGACACACAAATCCACACTCACATGTGTTACTCAGAATTTACAGATATCATCCCAGCTATCGACAACTTGGATGCCGACGTTATCTCATTTGAGGCTAGCCGTTCAAACCTTGAAATCTTGGACGAACTCAAAGCGAAAAACTTCCAAACAGAAGTTGGACCTGGGGTTTACGATATCCACTCACCTCGTGTGCCTAATGAAGGCGAAATCGACCACACCATCGAAGCAATTCTTGCTAAAGTACCAAGCAGAAAAGTTTGGATTAACCCTGACTGTGGTTTGAAAACACGTGGTATCCCAGAAACTAAAGAAAGCTTGATCCGCCTTGTAGAAGCTGCTAAAGCTGCGCGTGAGAAATTGTAAGAAAAGACATTTCTCCATACATGGTTGATCAGTAAGAAATCAACTAGAAAAGGTTCATACATATGTCACGTCAAACACCGTCCCTCTCATTTGAAGTTTTCCCTCCAAACCCAGCAGTAGGCAATGACAAAATTATTGCAGCCCTGAAAGATATGCAGGACTTGGCCCCACACTTCATCAGTGTGACTGCCAGCAATAATAAATTTAATATCAAAGAGACGACGGTTCGTTTGGCTGATTATATCCAAAATGACTTGGAGATTCCAACCATTGCTCACTTGCCAGCTATTTATCTGACTAAGGATAAGGTGGCTGAGACCATTGCAGATTTGGATAAGGTTGGTGTTCAGAAAATCTTGGCTTTGCGTGGAGATATCATTCCAGATGTTGAGCCTCAAAAAGATTTCCGTTATGCGACAGACCTGATTGAATTCATCAAGGAGCAGGCCCCACACTTTGATATCATTGGTGCTTGTTATCCTGAGGGACATCCTGATTCGCCAAACCAAATCTCAGATATTCAAAATCTCAAGAAAAAAGTGGATGCAGGCTGCTCAAGTCTTGTAACTCAGCTTTTCTTTGACAATGAGCGTTTCTACGATTTCCAAGACAAGTGTATCTTGGCTGGAATTGATGTGCCTATTCATGCGGGTATCATGCCAATCCTCAACCGTAACCAAGCTCTTCGTCTTTTGAAGACTTGTGAGAATATCCATCTCCCACGTAAGTTTAAAGCCATCTTAGACAAGTATGAGAATGACCCTGAGTCACTCAGAGCAGCAGGACTTGCCTATGCCGTAGACCAAATCGTGGACTTGGTAACGCAAGACGTAGCAGGTGTGCATCTCTACACCATGAACAATGCAGATACTGCTCAGTACATTCACCAAGCAACCCATGCCTTGTTTAATCACCAATCTTTAGGATAATAAAAAGCAAACCATTCTTCTTTTCATGGAGGAATGGTTCCTTTTTAATAGAAAAGCCAGCACTTTTTAAGAAAAATATGATAAAATAGACTCTGTACGTACTTGATACAAAGATGAGGGTATTTAGGTTGTAAAGGTTGCGAAAACGAAACTCAAAAAGTCCAAAATATTTTGAGTAATTGAACCCGGCCGAAAAGCTGTGTAAAAAAGATAAACTGTCTTGTCTTCATCGAAGACTTCACCAGTTCCTATTTTTACTTTGTTTCTGACGGCCTTGGTATCTTGGGTAACTGAATTTTGGTCTCATTTCTTAGGAAAAAAGATAAGCTTCCTTGCACTCATCGAGTGCAGCGTCACCTTCCTATTTTTCTACAGAAATGTTCGGCAAGCCGAACCGTCCAAAATATCTTGATCTTTGTAGGCAAGGCGTATAATTTTATCAATCCAAAGGGGATTAAAATGGCAAAACAAGTGTTTCAAACGACTTTTGCGGGTCGTGAGTTGATCGTAGAGACTGGGCAGGTAGCTAAGCAAGCAAATGGCTCTGTTGTGGTGCGTTACGGTGAGTCAACTGTCTTGACTGCTGCCGTTATGTCTAAGAAGATGGCAACTGGGGATTTCTTCCCACTTCAAGTTAACTACGAAGAAAAAATGTATGCAGCTGGGAAGTTTCCTGGTGGCTTTATGAAACGTGAAGGACGTCCTTCAACAGATGCGACTTTGACAGCGCGTTTGATTGACCGTCCGATCCGTCCAATGTTTGCGGAAGGTTTCCGTAATGAAGTGCAGGTCATCAATACTGTGCTTTCTTACGATGAAAATGCATCTGCACCAATGGCAGCTATGTTTGGTTCATCTTTGGCCTTGTCTATCTCAGACATTCCATTTGACGGACCAATCGCTGGGGTACAAGTAGGTTATGTTGATGGCCAAATCATCATCAACCCAACGCAAGAACAAGCTGAGCAATCGCTTCTTGAATTGACAGTAGCTGGTACTAAGCATGCTATCAACATGGTAGAGTCTGGTGCAAAAGAATTGTCAGAAGAAATCATGTTGGAAGCTCTTCTTAAAGGACACGAAGCCGTTAAAGAATTGATTGCCTTCCAAGAAGAAATTGTTGCAGCAGTCGGTAAAGAAAAAGCAGAAGTAGAATTGCTTCATGTGGATGCTGACTTGCAAGCTGAAATCATCGCAGCCTACAATAGCGATCTTCAAAAAGCGGTTCAAGTAGAAGAAAAATTGGCGCGTGAAGCTGCAACTCAAGCAGTGAAAGACCAAGTCACAGCAGTTTACGAAGAAAAATATGCAGACCACGAAGAATTTGACCGTATCATGCGTGATGTGGCTGAAATCTTGGAACAAATGGAACACGCAGAAGTGCGCCGTTTGATCACAGAAGACAAGGTTCGTCCTGACGGCCGTAAGGTCGATGAAATCCGTCCTTTGGATGCGCAAGTGGACTACCTTCCTCGCGTACACGGTTCAGGACTCTTTACGCGTGGACAAACTCAGGCTCTTTCTATCTTGACCTTGGCACCAATGGGTGAAACGCAAATCATCGATGGTTTGGATCCAGAGTATAAGAAACGCTTTATGCACCACTATAACTTCCCGCAATACTCTGTTGGGGAAACTGGTCGTTACGGTGCACCAGGTCGTCGTGAAATTGGTCACGGTGCTCTCGGTGAGCGTGCTCTTGCTCAAGTATTACCAAGCTTGGAAGAATTCCCATACGCTATCCGTCTAGTAGCAGAAGTCTTGGAATCAAACGGTTCTTCATCTCAAGCATCTATCTGTGCGGGAACTCTTGCTCTTATGGCTGGTGGTGTGCCAATCAAGGCACCAGTAGCAGGTATTGCTATGGGACTTATCTCAGATGGAAACAACTACACCGTATTGACAGATATCCAAGGTTTGGAAGACCACTTTGGAGATATGGACTTCAAGGTTGCAGGTACTCGTGACGGGATTACAGCCCTTCAAATGGATATCAAGATCCAAGGGATTACTGCAGAAATCTTGACTGAAGCTCTTGCTCAAGCTAAGAAAGCTCGTTTTGAAATCCTTGACGTGATTGAAGCAACCATACCAGAAGTTCGTCCAGAATTGGCTCCAACTGCTCCGAAAATTGATACCATCAAGATTGATGTGGACAAGATTAAGATTGTCATCGGTAAAGGTGGAGAAACGATCGACAAGATCATCGCTGAAACAGGCGTTAAGATTGATATCGACGAAGAAGGTAATGTATCTATCTACTCTAGTGACCAAGCTGCCATTAACCGCGCTAAAGAAATCATTGCTGATTTGGTTCGTGAAGCGAAAGTGGATGAAGTCTACCATGCCAAAGTTGTGCGTATCGAAAAATTCGGTGCCTTTGTCAATCTCTTTGACAAGACAGATGCCCTCGTTCACATCTCTGAAATGGCTTGGACTCGAACTAACCGTGTCGAAGACTTGGTAGCCATTGGTGATGAAGTGGATGTTAAGATTATTAAGATTGACGAAAAAGGTCGTGTAGATGCTTCGATGAAAGCACTCTTGCCACGTCCACCGAAACCTGAACATTCAGAAGAAAAAGGTGAAAAGGGTCCTCGTCATGGCGATCGTCCTCGTCACCACCACAAGGACCACAAACCTAAGAAAGAAACTACAGAAACACCAAAAGACTCAGAATAAGAAAAGGAGAATTGTATGGGATGGTGGCGTGAAACCATTGATATCGTAAAAGAAAATGATCCAGCGGCTCGCACCACTTTGGAGGTTCTTTTGACCTATCCTGGTGTAAAAGCCTTGGCTGCCCACCGTCTCTCTCATTTTCTCTGGAAGAATGGCTTTAAGCTCTTAGCTCGTATGCACAGCCAGTTTTGGCGTTTTTGGACGCAGATTGAGATCCATCCTGGTGCTCAGATTGACTCAGGTGTCTTCATCGACCACGGTTCTGGTCTTGTGATTGGGGAAACAGCTATCGTTGAAAAAGGGGTTCTTCTCTACCACGGGGTAACTCTTGGTGGGACAGGGAAGGATGTTGGCAAACGCCATCCGACCGTGCGTAAGGGAGCTCTCATATCTGCACATGCCCAAGTTATCGGGCCTGTAGAAATCGGTGAAAATGCCAAGGTCGGTGCTGCAGCAGTTGTTGTGGCAGATGTTCCTAGCGATGTAACGGTTGTCGGTATTCCAGCCAAGATTGTTCGAGTGCATGGGCAAAAGGATGAACCAACCATTCACGAAGTCGAAGAAAAACGAGAGTATTACGTCAATAAACTCGAGCAAGCGAGAGATGCCAGTCATAGATCGTCTGGGCTTTAACATTTGATTTCGTCCGTTTGAAAAGATTGGCTTTGTCAAACAAACCCAAGTGGTTTATCTGAATGCGAAAGAGTAATAAATGCTATTAGAAGAATTTGAAAATGTACCTGCTGTTATCGAGCCAACTGATCGAAGCCTCCTTAGTGGTGGAGAAGTTTGTGATACCATTATCTTGTCTTTTAATGGAGAAATCCTTGAACGAGTAAAGCAGATAGATGGTGTCTACGAAGGTGGCTATCTTACCAATCTAAATGGCAAACTGCCATGGTTTATCTATGAAAAAGATGGGAGTAAGGTAGCAGTTGCTATGGCTACGATTGGTGCTCCAATGGTTGTTGGACTCTTAGAAGAACTCAAAGCAAGAGGATTTAAGAACTTTATTGTTTTAGGGTCTTGTGGAGTTCTGGACCAGTCTATTCAATCAGATAAGATTATCCTACCAAGCTCGGCTTTACGTGATGAAGGTACTAGTTATCACTATGCTCCAGCAAGTGATGAAATAGCTTATGAGCGATCTCTACTCTTAACTATGGAAAAAGCCTTGGATAAAGCTGGTATTGAGCATATTCGAACAAAGTCTTGGACCACAGATGCCTTTTATCGTGAGACAGCTGCTAAGGTCAAACGAAGACTAGCGGCAGGAGCTAGAGTTGTAGATATGGAAGCTTCAGCTATCATGGCCTGGGCCCAATATCGACAAGCCAATGTCTATCAATTTTTCTACACAGCTGACTATGTCGACCATCACAATCATGAATGGGATGCTAGACGCGAGGATAGAAAAGCGGATGCTATGACTTTCTTTGAGATTGCCCTAGTCATTGCTCAAGAGTTAGTTTAGACTAGTCTTTACGATAAATTCGAAACAAGAAAGGAAGGGAGCCTAACGGAAAACATAGCAATAAAACTTCCGTAGTGACTCCCTTCATCTTTTTACTGTATTCTTCTTTTATGTTTAGAAAGGAGCAAGGAAATCCGATTTGTGACTAGCAATCGGACTAAAATTTAGTTGAACAGTTTAGTTATGAAAATATCTGTTTATGAATTTTAGCTTTCCTGACTATTATTTTATGATTAAAATCTATGACACCATGTCTCGTGATTTGCGAGAATTTATCCCAATCGAGGACGGCAAGGTTAAGATGTATGTCTGTGGGCCAACAGTTTATAACTATATCCACGTGGGGAATGCCCGCTCAACAGTAGCCTTCGATACCATTCGTCGCTACTTTGAGTACCGTGGTTATGAGGTTGCCTACATTTCAAACTTTACCGATGTGGATGATAAGATTATCAACCGTGCCAAGGAAGAAGGTATCACACCTCAGGAAGTAGCGGACAAGTATATCGCTGCCTTTCGTGAAGATGTGACAGCTTTGGGTGTTAAACCTGCGACTCGTCATCCACGTGTTGTAGAGTTTATGGCTGATATCATCCGCTTTGTAGAAGACTTGATTGAAAAGGGCTATGCTTATGAGAGTCAAGGAGATGTCTATTTCCGTGTAGAAAAATCCCACAACTATGCTAAGTTGGCCAATAAAACCTTGGAAGACTTGGAGCTAGGAGCTTCAGGTCGAACGGATGAAGAAACAGCTCGTAAGGAAAATCCTGTGGACTTTGCCCTCTGGAAATCTGCCAAACCAGGTGAGATTTCTTGGGATAGTCCATGGGGACCAGGTCGCCCAGGCTGGCATATCGAGTGTTCGGTCATGTCAACGGAGATTTTGGGTGATACCATCGATATTCACGGTGGTGGAGCTGACCTTGAGTTTCCTCACCATACCAACGAAATTGCCCAGTCTGAAGCTAAAACAGGCAAGACCTTTGCCAACTACTGGATGCACAATGGTTTTGTCAATATCGACAATGTCAAGATGTCTAAGTCTTTGGGTAACTTCATTACGGTACACGATGCCCTTGAAACGATCGACGGCCAAGTATTGCGTTTCTTCTTTGCGACTCAACACTACCGTAAGCCTATCAACTTTACGGAAAAAGCAGTGCGAGATGCAGAGACCAATCTCAAGTATTTGAAGAACACCTACGAGCAACCATTTACTGGAACTGTAGATGCGGGGGAGTTGCAAGCATTTAAAGACAAGTTTGTGGCTGCCATGGATGAAGATTTCAATACAGCTAACGGAATCACCGTTGTCTTTGAAATGGCCAAGTGGATCAACTCAGGAAACTATGATGCGGCTGTCAAGGAGACTCTTGCAGCTATGTTAGAAGTCTTTGGAGTGGTCTTTGTTGAGGAAGTTTTGGATGAAGAGATTGAAGCCTTGATCCAAAAACGTCAAGAAGCACGTGCAAATAAAGACTTTGCAACAGCTGACCAAATCCGTGACCAATTGGCAGAACAAGGGATTAAGCTACTTGACACCAAGGATGGAGTGAGGTGGACACGTGATTGATGTCAATCTCATTAACGGGATTGCTCTAGCTTTTGAAGGAGATGCGGTTTATTCTATGTATATCCGTCGCCATCTCATTCTCAAAGGCATGACCAAACCCAATAAACTCCACCAAGAGGCAACCAAGTATGTGTCGGCCAAGGCTCAGGCACACTTGATTTCCCTCATGCTGGAAGAAGAAGTCCTAACGGAAAAAGAGGAAGAAATCTATAAACGGGGCCGTAACACCAATAGTCACACAAAAGCTAAGAATGCGGATGTGGTAACCTACCGTATGTCCACGGGTTTTGAAGCGGTCATGGGCTATCTTCATATGACTGAAAATGTGGAACGCCTCGAAACCTTGATTTCTTGGTGCATCCAAAAAGTGGAGGGCTAGAAATGATTGCAAAAGAACTACTGGATTGGTTTCCTGATGGTAAAATCTTAGATCAGCCAGTTGATAAAGAGGGTTATCTAAGTCTACCTCTGTCAAATTATCAGTGGCTTTTGCTTGAGGAAGCTAGTCTTAGCGAGCGTGAAAAACAACTGGTGGCTCTCTTAACCAAACAGGAGCAAACCATTTCCCTCAATCCCTGGTATAGTTATCTCATTGAAGGCAAAGGACAGGCACCGCAAAACTTTAAAAAATTGCAGCTTGTCTATTGTCACCTATCTTATTTTCAACAGGAGAATTTAACGTCTTGGTTAGAGATGATGGGAACCCTCTTTCCAAATTGTCAAACAGTTCTTCAGGTTGGAGCTCAGGATTACATTTTTGTTCTCCAACAGGACAAGTATACCTCGGTTCGCTCAATCTTGATGGATACCTTGGAAGCCGTAGAATATGACTTTGGAGTACGTTTATCCATCATGTTAGGTCAGGTCTGGTCACAGACAGGACATCAGACTCTGTCAGATCTTATCAAAGCAGAACGTGACTTGTTTAAAAACTGGTGGCGTCAAGGTCATCAAGGATTCCATACTTTTTCTCAACTCTATCTTTGGAGTATGGGTGAAAGAATTGTGGATCTCCGAGTTATCAAGGAATATCTGCATCAGATGATTGTGGACCAGGATCAGATTCAGGAAATCATCCTTTCACTGTGGGAAAACAGTGCAGTCCTTACGAAAACAGCTCAGCAACTGTATTTACATCGCAATTCTCTCCAATACAAGATTGATAAGTGGGAAGAACTGACAGGACTGCAGTTGAAAGAATTGACAGATTTAACCTTGTGTTATCAGTTGATTTTACCAGATATAATCTAAAGTTTTGTGCAAGTTGCACAGAACTTTTTTATTTTTTTGGTCACCTTGCCATAGAAATGTAAAGCGTTTTCATCTATAATAAAACTATCAAATGACAAAAGGAGTTCACCGAAATGGTAGAATTAAATCTTAAAAATATTTACAAAAAATATCCAAATAGCGAACACTATTCAGTTGAAGATTTCAACTTGAACATCAAAGATAAAGAATTTATCGTTTTCGTAGGACCTTCAGGATGTGGTAAATCAACTACTCTTCGTATGATTGCAGGTCTTGAAGACATCACAGAAGGTACTGCATCTATCGATGGCGTGGTTGTCAACGACGTGGCTCCAAAAGACCGTGACATTGCCATGGTATTCCAAAACTACGCTCTTTACCCACACATGACTGTATACGATAACATGGCTTTTGGTTTGAAATTGCGTAAATACAGCAAAGAAGACATTGACAAACGTGTACAAGAAGCAGCTGAAATTCTTGGTTTGAAAGAATTCTTGGATCGTAAACCAGCTGACCTTTCAGGTGGTCAACGTCAACGTGTTGCCATGGGTCGTGCGATCGTCCGTGATGCTAAAGTATTCTTGATGGACGAACCTTTGTCAAACTTGGATGCAAAACTTCGTGTATCCATGCGTGCTGAAATCGCTAAAATCCACCGTCGTATCGGTGCTACAACTATCTACGTAACTCACGACCAAACAGAAGCAATGACACTTGCAGACCGTATCGTTATCATGTCAGCAACTAAAAACCCTGCTGGTACTGGTACTATCGGACGTGTTGAACAAATCGGTACTCCTCAAGAAGTTTACAAAAACCCAGTGAACAAATTCGTAGCAGGATTTATCGGAAGCCCAGCTATGAACTTCATCAATGTTAAATTGAATGGTGACCGCATTGTTGCTGACGGATTTACTTTGAAAGTTCCAGAAGGTGCTTTGAAAGTTCTTCGTGAAAAAGGCTACGAAGGAAAAGAATTGATCTTCGGTATCCGTCCAGAAGACGTGAATGCAGAACCTGCTTTCCTTGAAACATTCCCAGAATCAGTTGTGAAAGCAACTATTTCTGTATCAGAATTGCTTGGTTCAGAATCTCACCTATACTGCCAAGTTGGTAAAGATGAGTTCGTTGCAAAAGTTGACGCTCGTGACTACTTGCAAGCAGGTGCAACAGTTGAACTTGGATTTGACTTGAACAAAGCACACTTCTTCGACGTAGAAACTGAAAGAACAGTTTACTAAGATAGATTTTAATCAATGAGCACTACTAGAGTTTTTCTAGTAGTGTTTTTTATCAAGTTTAGCAAACTCTTACAGAATGGGCTTTACTAGTTTTCATATCCTCAAAAAAGTGTTAAAATGGTAGGAAGAATTGGAGAGTATGCATGCCGAAAGAAGTAATTTATTCAGGCGATGAAGTCGTCGCTTTAACGCAAAAATATTTATCGAAAGAAGATGTGGCTTTTGTACACAAGGCCTTGGTTTATGCTGTAGAATGCCATAGTGGCCAGTATCGTAAATCAGGCGAGCCTTATATTATCCACCCTATTCAGGTAGCAGGTATCTTGGCTAAACTCAAGCTAGATGCTGTCACTGTTGCCTGTGGTTTTTTGCATGACGTGGTAGAAGACACAGATGCTACTTTAGATGACTTAGAACGCGAATTTGGCCATGATGTTCGAGTGATTGTAGATGGTGTTACCAAGCTTGGTAAGGTTGAGTATAAGTCTATCGAGGAGCAGCTGGCTGAAAATCATCGCAAGATGCTCATGGCTATGTCAGAGGATATCCGTGTTATCTTGGTCAAACTTTCTGACCGTCTGCACAATATGCGAACTCTAAAGCACCTTCGTAAAGATAAGCAGGAACGAATTTCCAGAGAAACCATGGAAATCTATGCTCCGCTTGCCCATCGTTTGGGGATTTCAAGTGTGAAGTGGGAACTAGAAGACCTATCCTTCCGTTATCTAAATCCGACTGAGTTTTACAAGATTAGTCACATGATGAAGGAAAAACGTCAAGAACGTGAAGCCTTGGTAGATGAGGTTGTGACAAAACTTGAGGAATACTCATCTGAGCGCCACCTTACAGGAAAAATCTATGGTCGTCCAAAGCATATCTACTCTATCTATCGCAAGATGCAGGACAAGAAAAAACGCTTTGAGGAGATCTACGACCTGATTGCTATTCGTTGTATCCTAGACACTCAGAGTGATGTCTATGCGATGTTGGGCTACGTTCATGAGCTTTGGAAACCAATGCCAGGCCGTTTTAAAGACTATATTGCCAATCGTAAGGCCAATGGTTACCAGTCCATCCATACAACTGTTTATGGACCAAAGGGACCGATTGAGTTCCAGATTCGTACTAAGGAGATGCACGAGGTTGCTGAGTACGGGGTTGCGGCTCACTGGGCTTACAAAAAAGGAATCAAGGGTCAGGTTAATAGTAAGGAATCTGCTATTGGGATGAACTGGATCAAGGAGATGATGGAGCTCCAAGATCAAGCAGATGATGCCAAAGAATTTGTGGATACTGTCAAAGAAAACTATCTGGCTGAGGAGATTTATGTCTTTACTCCAGATGGGGCGGTTCGTTCACTTCCAAAAGATTCAGGTCCGATTGACTTTGCTTATGAAATTCATACAAAGATTGGGGAAAAAGCGACTGGTGCCAAGGTTAATGGCCGTATGGTTCCATTGACGACCAAGTTAAAAACGGGTGACCAGGTTGAAATCATCACTAATCCAAATTCATTTGGACCAAGCCGTGACTGGCTCAATATGGTCAAGACCAGCAAGGCACGCAATAAAATTCGTCAGTTTTTTAAAAACCAAGACAAAGAATTGTCCATCAATAAAGGCCGTGAATTGCTGATTAGTCAGCTCCAAGAAAACGGCTATGTGGCCAATAAATTTATGGACAAACGCCACATGGATGAAGTCCTTCAAAAAACCAGCTACAAGACAGAAGAAGCGCTATTTGCGGCGATTGGTTTTGGAGAAATCGGAGCCATCACTGTCTTTAACCGTTTGACAGAGAAAGAACGTCGTGAAGAAGAGCGGGCCAAAGCTAAGGCAGAAGCTGAAGAATTGGTCAAGGGTGGCGAAGTCAAGGTGGAGAACAAGGACACGCTTAAGGTTAAGCATGAGGGTGGAGTAGTCATCCAAGGTGCTTCTGGGCTCTTGATCCGGATTGCCAAATGTTGTAACCCTGTTCCAGGTGATGATATCGTCGGCTATATTACCAAAGGACGCGGAGTTGCCATCCACCGTGTAGACTGTATGAACCTTCGTTCACAGGAAAATTACGAACAACGTCTACTCGATGTTGAATGGGAAGACCAATTCTCAAGTAAGGAGTATATGGCTCACATCGATATCTACGGGCTCAACCGTTCTGGTCTATTGAATGATATCTTGCAAGTCTTATCAAATACAACTAAGAATATCTCAACAGTTAATGCCCAACCAACCAAGGATATGAAATTTGCCAATATTCATGTTTCCTTTGGAATTTCAAACCTTTCAATGCTGACCACCGTAGTTGATAAGATTAAGAGTGTACCAGAAGTCTACTCGGTTAAACGGACCAATGGTTAAGTTGGCTTGATATCATCAGAAAGGATTGCTATGAAAATTATCGTTCAGCGTGTCAAGAAAGCTCAAGTTTCTATTGAGGGGCAAGTATATGGGAAAATCCAGCAGGGGCTCTTACTCTTAGTAGGTGTTGGACCTGAGGATCAGCAGGAAGATTTGGAGTATGCAGTGAGAAAACTTGTCAATATGCGAATTTTCTCAGATGCTGAAGGCAAGATGAACTTATCGGTTAAGGATATCCAAGGCCAAATCCTCTCCATCTCTCAGTTTACTTTGTTTGCAGATACCAAAAAGGGAAATCGTCCAGCCTTTACAGGCGCTGCTAAACCGGATATGGCGGAAGCTTTCTATCAAGAATTTAACCAAGAACTAGCCAAGGAAGTTCCTGTTGAGACAGGAGTCTTTGGAGCAGATATGCAGGTGGAACTGGTCAATGATGGCCCAGTAACCATCATCCTTGATACTAAAAATAGATAAGAAAAACCAAGCTTGTGGGCTTGGTTTTTTTGTAATGTATTTAGTTCATTTTTTCAACATAGAGTTGTTTGGCAATTTCTAGGCTGACTTGGAGTTCTTCATTCTTGTGACTCAGAGTGAAGGTATTAGAGAAGCCATCAAACTGCTTGACTTGGAGTTGGTCTCCAATATGGATGCTGTGTTTTTCCAAATATTGGAGAAGTTCAAAACTATCGTGAACCCGAGTCAGTAGATAGGTTCCTGCTTCTTTGATATCAGAGAGAGGAAGGTTATTGATCTCAACTAAAAGCTCTCCCTTGGCAGGAATGGTTCCTCCATGGGGACAGGTTTTTGGAAAGCCTAACATTTTGTCTAATCTCTCGACAAAAAAGTCTGAAACCGTATGTTCTAATACCTCAGCTTCGTCATGAATCTGGTTACTGGTATAATCAAGATGGTGAACCAGAAAAACCTCAATGAGTCTGTGCTTTCGGTAAAGGTCAGATACAAGTTTTAAACCAATATCCGTTAGTAAGTAGCCCTTTTTCTGATCTTTTAGGATAAGATTTTCGGATTGCATGCGCTTGATCATCTCAGTTACCGCAGGAGGTGATACCTGCATCCGAGCAGCGATTTCCTTATTGGTAATCTTAGGAAGTTCCATGCCAATCTCATAAATACATTTTAAGTAATCTTCTTTATTTGGTGTCATTCGCATTTCCTTGTTTATTATCTCTATCTAGTATACCAAAAAAAGCTAGATTTCTCTAGCTTTCTGCCCTGTTACAAGTGGGCTTTCTTTTAGTCAAGCGACTTTGCTGCTTCAATGGCTGCTTCAAAGTTTGGCTCAGAATTGATATTGTCTACATACTCAACATAACGGATAATATTGTCAGCATCAAGGACAAAGACCGCACGAGCAAGTAAGTGCCACTCATTGATTAAGAGGGCGTAATCTCGTCCAAAGGAGTGGTCGAAGTAGTCTGAAAGCATGATGGCATTTTCAATTCCTTCAGCCCCACACCAGCGTTTTTGAGCAAAGGGAAGGTCCATAGAAACAGTCAAGACAACCGTATTATCCAATCCAGCCAGTTCTTGGTTAAAACGACGCGTTTGAGTTGAGCAGATACCTGTATCGATAGAAGGGATGACACTTAAAATCTTTTTCTTTCCTTCAAAGTCAGCCAATGTCTTTTTAGAGAGGTCAGTCGTTGTGAGCGAGAAGTCAAGTGCCTTGTCACCAACTTGTAGTTGTTTACCTGTAAAGCTTACAGGATTTCCGAGGAAAGTTACCATAAGATACTCCAATCTTTTTTCTTCCATTTTAGCTGAAACGGTCAGAATTTTCCAATAGTTTGACTGAAAATTGATTAGACAAAAACGCCAATTCAAGGAGAATGACGTTTTTAGAAATTTATTTAGACAAACCTTCAGCAATCTTGTCAAGGTTGTATTTCATCATGTTGTAGTAGCTGTCGCCTTCTTTGCCTTCTTCAGCGATAGAATCTGTAAAGATTTGAGCATAGATTGGGATGTTTGTGTCTTGTGAAACAGTCTTCATTGGACGGTCATCCACGCTTGATTCTACAAAGAGTGAAGGAGTTTTTGTTTGGCGAAGTTTTTCAACCAAGGTCTTGATTTGGTCAGGTGTTCCTTCTTCTTCAGTATTGATTTCCCAGATGTAGGCACTTGGGACACCGTAGGCTTTAGAGAAGTATTTGAAGCATCCTTCGCTGGTTACGATGAGTTTTTTCTCAGCAGGGATGTTGTTAAATTTCTCTTTAGCTTCCTTGTCAAGTTTGTCTAGCTTATCAGTATATTCTTTGAGATTTTTTTCGTAGAATTCCTTGTTGCTAGGGTCTTTAGCGCTCAATTGTTTTGCGATATTTTTAGCAAAGATGATCCCATTTTCAAGGTTGAGCCAAGCGTGTGGGTCTTCTTTTCCTTTTTCATTTTGGCCTTCAAGGTAGATAACATCAACACCTTCGCTGACTGCAAAGTAGTCTTTGTTTTCAGTTTTCTTAGCATTTTCTACCAATTTTGTAAACCAAGCATTGCCACCTGTTTCAAGGTTGATACCGTTATAGAAAATCAAATCAGCTTGAGAAGTTTTCTTAACGTCTTCAGGAAGTGGTTCGTATTCGTGTGGGTCTTGACCAACAGGAACGATACTGTGAAGATCAATCTTGTCACCAGCAATATTTTTAGTAATATCAGCGATGATTGAGTTTGTAGCAACAACTTTTAGTTTTTGACCAGAAGCTGCATCTTTTTTTCCGCTAGCACATGCTACCAGAGCAATGACGGAAAGAAAAAGAACGAGTAATGTACCTAATTTTTTCATTAGATCCTCCAATTTATTGGGGCGTTTCCCCTTATTTTAACAAATGTTTATTTTTCAGTTTCAAATATCGTTGTTTTGGAGCGATAAAGAAGCTAATGAGAAAGAAACTAGCAGCTGTAAGCACGATACTAGAACCTGCCGCAACGTTAAAGCTATAACCGATAAAGAGTCCTAAAACTGAAGCAGTCGCTCCAAAGGTTGAGGAAAGGAAAATCATGCTTTTCAGGCTATTCGCATAAAGATAAGCAGTTGCAGCTGGGGTAATCAGCATGGCTACAATCAGGATAGTTCCGACACTTTGCATGGCTGTCACAGACACGAGAGTCAAGAGTACCATGAGAAGGTAGTGATAGAAATTGACAGGCATTCCCATGGCTTTAGCCAAGAGTTCATCAAAGGAAGTTATCAAGAGTTGCTTGAAGAAAATCCAGATTAACAAGAGAATGACTGCCCCAACACCCATAGTAATAAACATATCCGTATCTTGGACGGCCAGGATATTACCAAAAAGGATATGGAAAAGGTCAGTTGAACTTTTAGCGACACTAATCAAGATGATACCGAGGGCTAAGAAAGAAGAAAAGGTAATGCCGATGGCGGTATCGCTTTTGATAATCGAGTTTCCCTTGATGTAGGTAATGATGATGGCAGCTAGCAGTCCAAAGACAATGGCTCCGATAAAGAAGTCAAGGCCCAAGATAAAGGAGAGGGCTACACCTGGCAAGACAGCATGTGAAATGGCATCTCCCATGAGTGACATCCCGCGTAGAATGATGAAACATCCCACAGCTCCAGCTACGACCCCGACGACAATAGCTGTTATCAAGGCATTTTGTAGGAAATGGAATTTTTGCAATCCATCGATAAATTCTGCAATCATAGGTCACCTCCATTGAAAAAGAGTCGATTACCGTAAGCTTCTTTGAGATTGGTTTCGGTAAAGGTTTCTTTGGTCGGACCAAAGGCAATCACTTCTCGATTGACAAGTAAGACTTGATCGAAGTAGTGGGAAACCTTGCTGAGGTCGTGGTGAACGATGAGAACCGTCTTACCAGCTTTTTTCAAATCTCTCAGCGTATTCATGATGATTTCCTCACTGACAGAGTCAATCCCAACAAAGGGTTCATCCAAGAGGATATAATCGGCTTCCTGCACCAAACATCTGGCAATCAAGACCCGCTGGAATTGACCTCCAGACAGTTGACTGATTTGACGTTCAGCGTAGTCAGCTAGGCCGACGATTTCAAGGGCTTCCTCTACTTTTTTCCAATGTTTAACATTTAAACTGCGAAAGAGAGGAATAGAGGGAAAGAGTCCTAGTGAGACACATTCCTTGACCTTGATGGGAAAGTTGTAGTCGATATTGATTTTTTGTTCGACATAGGCAATTCGGTGTAAGGATTTTTTAACTTCCTTGTCATCGAGAAATGCCTGACCTTGATGAGGGATAATTCCCAGCATACCTTTTAATAATGTTGATTTTCCAGCACCGTTTGGACCAATGATTCCGGTAATTGTTGGTCCTTGGAGCACTAGTGAAATATCCTTAAGTGCCAACGTTTCTTTGTAGGAGACACTGAGGTTTTCGATACGTATCATAAACTTATATTCCTCCTGACTCTTAATATACCTTAAAAAAAAAATTAAGTCAAGTTAATTTTTCAAAAAATTAAAATATTAACTGAAAAACAATAGGAAACATCCGTTTATTTTTAATTGCATTCCCAGGTAATTTTTGTTAAGCTAAAAACAAATAAACAAATACAAATGAAAGCGAGAACAAGATGACACGTTATCAAGACGATTTTTATGATGCAATCAATGGAGAATGGGAAAAGACTGCCGTCATTCCAGCTGATAAATCGAGAACAGGTGGTTTTATCGACCTTGACGAAGAAATTGAAGAGTTGATGCTAACGACAACCGACAAATGGTTGGCAGGCCAAGATGTGCCAGAAGATGCTATCTTGGCAAATTTTGTTAAGTACCATCGTATGGTCAGAGATTTTGACAAACGAGAAGCAGATGGAATCAAACCAGTCCTTCCTTTGCTTAAGGAATACCAAGATTTGGAAAGTTTTGCGGATTTCGCAAGCAAATTAGCAGAGTTTGAATTAGCTGGTAAACCAAACTTCCTTCCATTTGGTGTATCACCAGACTTTATGGATGCTAGAACCAATGTTCTTTGGGCCAGTGCTCCAGGAACAATCTTGCCTGACACAACCTACTATGCGGAAGACCATCCACAGCGTGAGGAATTATTGAACCTTTGGAAAGAAAGTACTTCTAATCTCCTCAAAGCCTATAACTTTTCAGATGAAGAAATCGAAGACTTGCTAGAGAAACGATTGGAATTGGACCGTCGCATCGCAGCGGTCGTACTTTCAAACGAAGAGAGTTCAGAATACGCCAAACTCTACCATCCATACGCTTATGAAGATTTCAAAAAGTTTGCACCAGCTTTACCTCTCGACGACTTCTTCCAAGCAGTGATTGGGCAAGTACCTGATAAGGTTATCGTAGATGAAGAACGTTTCTGGCAAGCCGCAGAGCAATTCTATAGTGAAGAAGCTTGGCCTTTGCTCAAGGCAAGCTTGATCTTGAGTGTGGTCAATCTTTCAACGAGCTACCTAACAGATGAGATTCGCATCTTGTCAGGTGCTTATGGACGTGCCCTTTCAGGTGTTCCAGAAGCCCAAGACAAACGCAAGGCTGCTTACCACTTAGCGCAAGGACCATTCAAACAAGCCCTTGGCCTTTGGTATGCACATGAAAAATTCTCTCCAGAAGCCAAAGCTGACGTGGAGAAAAAAGTAGCAACCATGATTGATGTTTATAAGGAACGTTTGGCCAAAAAAGACTGGCTCACTCCTGAAACACGAGAAAAAGCTATCGTCAAACTCAATGTCATCAAGCCTTATATCGGTTACCCAGAAGAATTGCCAGCTCGTTACAAGGACAAGGTAGTAGACGAAAACGCTAGCCTCTTTGAGAATGCCCTATCCTTTGCGCGAGTTGAAATTAAGCACAGCTGGAGCAAGTGGAACCAGCCAGTTGACTACAAGGAGTGGGGAATGCCTGCTCATATGGTTAATGCCTACTACAATCCACAAAAGAACCTGATTGTCTTTCCAGCTGCTATTTTACAGGCTCCATTCTATGACTTACATCAGTCATCTTCTGCCAACTACGGTGGAATTGGAGCGGTTATTGCCCATGAAATCTCTCATGCCTTTGATACCAACGGAGCTTCCTTTGATGAAAATGGAAGTCTCAAGGATTGGTGGACTGAGAGCGATTATGCAGCCTTTAAAGAGAAAACGCAGAAGGTTATCGACCAGTTTGATGGTCAAGAATCTTACGGCGCAACTATTAACGGTAAATTGACCGTATCAGAAAACGTTGCGGACCTAGGAGGAATTGCTGCTGCCCTTGAAGCTGCCAAGAGAGAAGCAGACTTCTCAGCTGAAGAGTTCTTCCATAACTTTGCACGTATCTGGCGTATGAAAGGTCGTCCAGAGTTGATGAAACTCATGGCTAGCGTCGATGTACACGCACCAGCTAAACTTCGTGTCAATGTCCAAGTGCCAAACTTTGATGACTTCTTTACAACCTATGATGTCAAAGAAGGCGACGGAATGTGGCGCTCACCAGAAGACCGTGTGATTATTTGGTAAAGTGAGTCCTAAATCAAGTATCATCTTGAAGTGAGTGACTCATGCTTGAAGTTTATCCATCTGAAAATAAAATGCTATCGAGGTTAACATGAAGAAATACTTAATAGTGCTTTCAGCTATTCTTTCAATTTCAGTTTTGGCATCTTGTGGTCTCAATAAAAATAATAGAAATATAGAACCTTCATCTACACTATCATCTGTATCCAAAGACGATAAGACTAGTTCATCAACAGGAGAAAATACTGAGAATACTAGTGACTCTTCAACCAAGGCGTCACAATCAATTGCTGAAAATAAGAAGGAAACGGGACCAGATTTGTATAAAGAAGTGATTGAACGTTATAATCACTATACAGAGCTTTTAAAACAAGGTAATAGAGAAGATTTATACGAGGAAAATAAACAACACAAGATTGCTTCAGAAGAATATAGCCTGATTTTCTCTCGAATGGATTATCAAAATGCACCAGACTTTAAATATGCTCTTCTTGATTTGAATAAGGATGGGCAAGATGAGTTACTTATTGGCGATGAAAAATTTGTTTCAGCCATTTATTATTTGGAAAATCAAAAACCAAACTTACTTCACACAGCTTATGTAGCTTCTGCAGGTGGTTTTCGCTCAGGCTTTGTTATTTACGAAAATGGTCTAGTCTCTTATGCAGACTGGCAGTCAACTCGTCCAGAAATGAACCTGGCTCTATATTCGTTTGAAAAAAATGGAGTGCAGAAGATTAAAGAAGCAACTATTCAAATCGGTGGTAATGAAAAAGCAGAGCAAGTTTTAGATATTTCTTCTGAAAAGCTTGATTTGTCTAACATTGACTGGAAAGAATTGAATCCAGCTAATTAGTTTTGAATTGTTTTTCTAGTCAATTTTGATTCTACCGAGCAAGTAGTGATGTAGAAATTGAAGCTACACAAAAACCAAGGATGATTGTCCTTGGTTTTTATGTTTTAGAAAAATGGATTGAAAGTTTTTTCGTGCGCGATAGTCGTAGCCGGACCATGTCCAGGATAGACGTCGTAGTTAGGGAGGGTGAGGAGCTGGGTTTGGATACTATGAAGGAGTTGTTCCATGCTACCTGTAGGTAGGTCTGTTCGTCCAATAGTTTCTCGGAAGAGAGCATCACCCGTTAAGACCAAGTGTCCATCTGGAAAAACAAATGAAACTCCTCCGATAGAGTGGCCTGGAGTTGGTAATACAGTAAAGCGAAACTCCTCAATCTGGTATTCTTCATGAAAGACAAAGGTGTGTTCAGCTGGTTTACATACGACATCTGCCATATCGTCGTGTCGAGGGAGACCAGAAAGGTTGTCGACTGGAGAGTAGAGCCAAGTGGCTTCGCTTTCCGCTACATACACTGGAGGATTTCCAAAAGTATCTCTGACCAAGTCCAGACTCAAGATGTGGTCGTAGTGGGTGTGGGTCAGAAGAATGGCACAGACCGGTTTGTTGATGGTTTCAATAGTTTTGCGAATGGCCTCCCAATGGCTACCTGGATCAACCACAATCAGGTGATGGTCTCCTTCAAGATAATAAGTGTTTTCATAAGCAACGGGGTTCACAGTTTTATGGATTTTCATAGGATTTCCTCTTTCAAAGCATTTACTCCTACTAGTATAACACAGAAGCACAAAATAAGAAATCAACAATAAAGTCCCTCCGTAAAGGAAGGACTTTTTGACAAATTAGAAATGATTCTTCCAGGCTTGGAAACGAGCATCCAGTAGGAGTTGTGTCAGATTTTTTAAGATTTCGACTTGCTCGGGCTCCAATGTCTGAGCTTGAGAAACAAGTTGTCGAACATGGTCAATAGCATTTTTAGAAGACAGTTCATTAATGGAACTGATTCCAGATTCTAGAATGGTACCAAAGAAGAGATCGAAGTAGAGCTCCAGTTCCTCATCTGGTACACTATCCACCCATTCTTTGAGAGTGTCTTTAATTTGGAGACTCTCACTGCTGATTTCTTCTAGTTGGACAAAGTGATTATCCTCAGTTTGCCAACTAAAGGTGCTGTGTTGGGCGATTCCTCCGAGAGCCGTAGATTTGACGACGATAGGAGTATCAGGAACTTCTAGCATCATGCCAATGACAGAACCTTGTGGGACGAAACGGTGAATTTTTGGAATAACATCTTGATAACCAGTGGTCTCAGTCAGATGAGCCTGCAAACCAGGGGCATCATAGGTATAAACCGACGATATCTTTTCCTGCAATTCAGACTGGATTTGACTGGCAGCATAGACAGCCAGATTCCCACCTTTAGAATGTCCAGCTACAATCACTTTCTGTTTTGGATGTTGGGTAAAGAATTCTTCCAAGTATTCAAGAGCATGCTTTTGGGCAGGGATTTCCTTCATATAGGTCATATGGAAATCTTCCTTCCAGCCAATAATACTGTCGTCTGTGCCACGAAAGACAATCAGATAGGTATCTAGGTTCAGACGATAGGTCATAGCAGCGAATTGCTTTTGGAGTTCCTCATCAATATCGTTGACAAAGTTAGAGAGCTTGCAATTTCTAAAACGCTTGTGTGTGGAGAGTTGATCTAAGAGTTGCAGACGTTCTTTATTAGTCAACATGTTACTGTCTCGAGGAACACGTGTTGCGACATCTAGTAAGCGATTATCTGATTCGTCTAGTAAGTTATCAAAAGACAGATAAGTTAGTTCAGTCAGAGCAAGTACATCCAGTTCGTTTAATGGGATATCATAAAATGAATCGTATTGAACATCAGTTAGATAGTCAAAAATATTGGCCATGAGAACTCCTTTCTTAACTTTTATCATATCAGATTTACATCAATTTCGCTAGTAGTCAGGAGAATTTTGCTATAATATAGAAAAAGGAGGAGCAGATGCATAAGATTTTACTAGTAGAGGATGACCAAGTAATCCGTCAACAAGTTGGGAAAATGCTCTCCGAATGGGGTTTTGAAGTAGTCATGGTGGAAGACTTCATGGAAGTTCTGACGCTATTTGCTCAGTTTGAGCCTCATCTGGTGCTTATGGATATTGGATTGCCTCTCTTTAATGGCTATCATTGGTGTCAGGAAATTCGCAAGATTTCCAAAGTTCCTATTATGTTTCTGTCATCAAGAGATCAGGCTATGGACATCGTGATGGCTATCAACATGGGAGCGGATGATTTTGTGACCAAGCCTTTTGACCAACAGGTTCTTTTAGCTAAGGTTCAGGGTTTGTTACGCCGTTCTTATGAGTTTGGACGGGACGAGAGTCTCCTAGAGTTTGCAGGAGTTATCCTCAATACCAAGTCTATGGATGTGCATATCAATGGAAAAGCTATCAATTTAACCAAGAATGAATTTCAGATTTTACGTGTCTTATTTGAACACGCAGGCAATATCGTGGCGCGTGATGATTTGATGCGGGAGCTTTGGAACAGTGACTTTTTTATCGATGATAATACCTTGTCCGTTAATGTCGCTCGTTTGCGCAAGAAACTGGAGGAAGAAGGTTTGATTGGTTTTATCGAAACCAAGAAAGGAATAGGGTACGGATTGAAACATGGTTGAACTCAAAAGTTTTTTTCTAACGTATATCCGTTCGCGTAGTCGTTTTTTCGCTTTTATTCTGTTTTTGACGGGTCTCATCTTTCTTTTTGATGTCCTATTTGTTAGTCAAGGACCTTACTTTAACTATTTTTTCCTTCTATCATCAGTTTTTTCCTTTATATTCTTGATATGGGATTTTTGGGTGGAATTGCAACGTTATCGTAAGGAATTGCTCTATGGCGAGAGAGAAGCTAAGTCACCAATGGAAGTCCTTCTAACTGAAAAATTAGAAAAAAGCGAAGCTGAGCTCTACCAAAAGAAATCGGATGCTGAAAACCGCTACAATGATTTAGTGGACTACTATACTCTCTGGGTTCATCAGATAAAGACACCGATTGCGGCCAGTAAACTCCTAGTGAGTGAGGTGGCGGATCGCCAACTGAAACAACAGTTGGAGCAGGAAATTTTTAAGATTGATTCCTACACCAATCTCGTACTCCAATATCTACGCTTAGAAAGCTTCCATGATGATTTGGTTTTGAAGAAAGAAAATATAGAAGATCTGGTCAAGGAAGTCATTCGCAAATATGCCCTTTTCTTTATCCAGAAAGGTCTAAGTGTCGATCTGCATGACTTGGATAGAAGCATCGTGACGGATAAAAAATGGTTACTAGTGGTTATTGAACAAATCATCTCAAACAGTCTCAAGTACACAAATGAAGGTGGAGTTGAAATCTACATGGAAGGTTCAGACCTTTGCATCAAAGATACTGGGATTGGCATCAAAAATAGTGATCGATTGCGAGTCTTTGAACGCGGATTTTCAGGCTATAATGGTCGAATGACCCAGCAGTCGTCTGGACTTGGGCTCTATCTAACCCAGAAAATCAGCCAAGAATTAGGACATCAGATTCAAATAGAATCTGAACTTGGGCAAGGAACAACTGTGAGGATTAAGTTCTCTGAAGTGAATTTACTGATTGAATGAAAAGAATTGTGAAGAGCTTGGAAGAAACCTTTCAAGCTCTTCTTTAGACCTTGATATGGTGAAAAAAAGCTCCAATCAGATAAAAAATTTTAATCTTACAAAAATGTAAGATTAAAGGCCTCTTTTGTAAGGTTATGTTATGGCAAGCCATCTTTTTTTGGAGTAAACTTAGGGCATAAAGAAAAAGGAGAGAAACCATGAAAACAATTTTACAAAAGAAACATACAAGTAAGCCGAGTCCAAAGGATATCGAGCGAGTTCAAATGGGCATCGAAATGATGCAAGCTCAGTTTCAATTAATGGGATATTAAAAAGGAGAAGTTAAAATGACAGTATTAGATGTAAAACACGTTCAGAAGATTTATAAAACTCGCTTTCAAGGCAGCCAAGTAGAAGCCCTGAAAGACATTCACTTTACGGTAGAAAAAGGTGATTATGTTGCTATCATGGGTGAGTCTGGTTCCGGGAAATCAACCCTACTCAATATTCTCGCCATGCTTGACAAACCAACTCGTGGCCAGGTCTTCCTAAACGGAACTGACACAGCTACCATTAAAAATTCTGAAGCATCAAGCTTCCGTCGTGAAAAGTTAGGCTTTGTCTTCCAAGACTTCAATTTGTTAGATACGCTTTCTGTTAAAGACAATATCTTACTCCCTTTGGTATTGTCTAGAAAGCCTATTACAGAAATGATGAAAAAATTAGTCGTAACGGCTGAAAATCTTGGCATCAATCAATTGCAGGAGAAGTACCCTTATGAAATCTCTGGTGGACAAAAACAACGGGTAGCAGTTGCACGCGCCATCATCACAGAACCAGAAATTCTCCTTGCTGATGAGCCAACAGGAGCTCTAGATTCTAAGTCATCTGCAGCCCTTCTTGATATTTTTGATCAGATCAATGAACAAGGACAAACCATTCTCATGGTAACCCATTCAACAGCTGCAGCAAGTCGTGCGAAACGTGTCCTCTTCATCAAGGACGGAATTCTTTACAATCAAATCTACCGTGGTGAAAAGACTGAGCGTCAGATGTTCCAAGAAATCTCTGACACCTTGACTGTTATGGCAAGTGAGGTGAACTAGTATGTTTCGATTAACCAATAAGTTGGCCATATCCAACTTAATCAAAAACCGCAAACTCTATTATCCTTTTGCACTAGCAGTTCTCCTTGCAGTTACTATCAGCTACCTATTTTATTCATTAACTTTTAATCCTAAAATGGTAGAAATGCGGGGTGGATCTTCTATTCAATTTACCCTACAACTAGGTCTCATCGTAGTAACACTTGCATCTGCCATTATCGTCCTTTATGCCAACAGTTTTGTCATGAAAAATCGTTCCAAAGAACTGGGTATATATGGCATGTTGGGACTAGAAAAGCGACATTTGATTGGTATGACCTTCAAGGAACTCTTGATATTTGGGCTTGTAACAGTCACTGCTGGGATTGGGATTGGTGCCCTCTTTGACAATCTGATTTTCGCTTTATTGCTAAAACTTTCAAAGATGAAGGTGGAGTTAGTCGCAACCTTCCAATGGTCCGTAGTCCTTTCCATCCTTCTGGTATTTGGTTTTATCTTTTTAGTCATTGTCTTCCTAAATGCTATCCGCATTATCCGTATGGATGCTCTCCAACTATCTCGTGAGAAAGCAAAAGGTGAGAAGAAGGGTCGTTTCCTAGTGTTTCAGACAATCTTGGGACTACTCTCTTTAGGTAGTGGCTATTATCTAGCTCAAAGCGTAACAAATGCTCTATTAGCTATTTCTACCTTCTTTTTAGCTGTAATACTGGTCATTTTAGGAACCTATCTCTTGTTCAATGCTGGGATTACAGTTTTCTTGAAAATGCTCAAGAAAAACAAGAAATATTACTACAAACCTAACAATCTCATTTCTGTTTCTAACCTCATTTTCCGTATGAAGAAAAATGCGGTTGGTTTAGCGACTATTGCCATCCTTTCCACCATGGTTTTGGTCACCATGTCGGCAGCAACCAGTATCTACAATGGTTCTGAAAATATTAAAAAACTCCTGTATCCTCATGATATGTCAATTTCAGGACAAAATGTAGAAGTTGAGGATTTAGACCAACTTTTAACTCAGTATGCCAAGGAAAAGAACCTAACAATCAGCACTAAGGATGTTCTTAGCTATGCAAGTTTCGGCCTTTCTAGTCAAGATGGTACCAAATTAACCACCTTTGCAAAAGGTCAAAATAGTGTTATGCCCAAGACAGTTTTCCTAGTTTTTGATCAAAAAGACTATGAAAAAATGACTGGACAAAAGCTGAACCTTACGAATAATGAGGTGGGACTATTCGCTAAGAACGATGGCCTTAAAGGTCAAAAAGCATTCAGTCTGAACAATCAGAACTATACGATCAAGCAAGAAATCCAGCAAGATTTCCTCAGAGACCATGTTGCTAACCAGTATGTACTTTTGATCTCAGATTATAACTACCTTGTTGTCTCAAATTTACAGGACTTTTTAGATAAATACCAGGATTCTGCTATATACACTCAGCTATACGGTGGAATGGATGTGACGGCAAGTAAAGAGGAACAACTCAAACTTGCAGATGATTTTGAAAACTACTCTGATAATTTCAGTCACAATCTCAAGAACGAGAATGGTATGGTTTATGGTGCAAACATTGCGAGTGAGTCAACTGTCGAAATGAACGCTCTCTTTGGTGGAGTCCTCTTTATCGGTATTTTTCTCTCTATCATCTTTATGGTAGGTACTGTACTCGTTATCTACTATAAACAAATTTCAGAAGGTTATGAAGACCGTGAACGCTTTGTCATTCTGCAAAAGGTTGGTTTGGATCAAAAACAAATCAAGCAAACCATTAACAAGCAGGTCTTGACTGTTTTCTTCCTACCTCTGGCCTTTGCCTTTCTTCATCTGGCTTTTGCTTATCACATGTTGAGCCTGATTCTCAAGGTCGTTGGTGTTGTTGATTCAGCCATGATGTTAAGCGTAACTCTTTCCATTTGTGGTATCTTTGCTTTAGTCTATGTCCTAATCTTTATGATTACTTCAAGAAGTTATCGCAAAATTGTTCAAATATAAAAATAAAGGATATAATGTAAAGTCTGAAAGTTATTTTGACGGAGGAATCCTAGATTATATTGAATACTCTATTTTAGTAGCTATAATTTACGAGTTTACCTTGAGGATCACAACACCTTGGGAGATTTGCATGATACATAATTGGAAAACCAAACACACTCATCATGTTTAAACATTAAAACGTTATCTTCTTTCAGAGGAGATAACGTTTTTTCTTCTTCGGATAAGGAAACAAAAATTTCTACCTTTCTCTATCTCTTAAATTGATTGATTTCTTCAGAGAAAGGCTGTAAAATTTTTGATATAATGTTAAATATGGACTGATGGATATTTAAAGGATAATTTTCAAAAGAATGACAAGTGAGAATTAAAAATATGTAAGATTGGACGGATGTCTCTCTACCACCATCCATGCAGAAACAAGATTATATGAAATAAAAGGAGTAACCAATGACCGGAAACTATTCAACACGTGAATACCGTGAGAAATTATATGATGACCTTCATGTTCGATTAAGAGATACAGTAATTTTAATGTGTGCGATTTTTATTGCCTCTATAGGTCTAAATATGAATTCAACAGCTGTCATTATTGGAGCCATGCTGATTTCCCCTCTCATGACACCGATTGTTGGACTGGGATTCGGTTTAGCTATTTTTGATACGCGTTTAATCAAGCAATCTCTAGAGGTTTTATTTACTCAAGTATTGGTCAGTTTGCTTGTCTCGACTCTGTATTTCTGGATTTCTCCCTTATCTTATGCAAGTAGCGAGTTGATTGCACGAACATCTCCAACCATTTGGGATGTTCTCATTGCTATTGCTGGTGGGATTGCAGGTGTAATTGGTTCAAGGAAAAAAGAAGCAAACAATATCGTGCCTGGAGTAGCCATTGCAACAGCTCTAATGCCACCTATCTGTACTGCAGGCTATGGTTTAGCTAATGGGAATGTGCGATTTTTATTTGGGGCTCTCTATCTTTTCTTGATCAACTGTGTTTTTATCATGCTAGCCAACATTGTTGGAACAAGAATTTTGATGAGAAAATCTCCTTTAAGTTCATTTAAAGAGCTAAATATTAAAATGAAAATTGGGTTGATATCCTTGATTGTATTATTGGTTCTTCCAGCCAGCTATTCAGCAGTCACTCTGACGATGGATCAAGCGCGAAAAGAAGGGATTAAACAGTTTGTAGGCAAAGAGTTCGCCAATCATACGGTCATTAATCAAGTCTACAAGTCAAGGAGCAATGAATTGGTCTTGACGGTTGTTGGAGATCCGATTTCAGAAGAAGAATTAGAAACCATTCGCCAAAAACAAGCCTCTTACGGTATTCAATCTGTTCAATTGAAAGTCAATCAAGTCCATAATTCGACAAAATTAGATAGTGAGACGGCCAAGGAATTTTACGAAACCATTAACCAGTATATCGATCAAAAACTCTCTGAAAAAGATTCACAAAAAGACCTCGTAAAAGAAAATGAGGCAGACAAGGACTGAGGATAGTCAACTTATCTAACTCATGGAAGCAAATCTTGGGAGGATATCCTATATCCAAAAGTTAGTGGATAGAAAGGATTGTTGATGAGGATACATTTGTGGAAGTTTGACCAATCACTACTAGCTCAGGTTAAATAAAGAAGCAACAACGTTTTCAGTTGTTGCTTCTTTATTTAGCTGGAGTTTTTATCTCAGGTTTTATCGTTTATTTCTCAACACGAGACTTGTTAGCAATATCTGCAAGAATCAATTCTACAAATGCGTCTACCGGCATAGTTTCAGTTTCTTTTTGACCATAACGGCGAACGTTTACAGCCTTCTCTTCCATTTCCTTGTCACCAACGATCAATTGGTAAGGAATCTTTTGTGTTTGAGAAGCACGGATCTTGAACTGCATTTTTTCATTACGTTCATCCACATCGGCACGGACACCACGGTCACGAAGTTTCTTAGCTACTTCCCAAGCGTAGTCCACGTGTTTTTCGTTCGAAACTGGGATAAGAGTTACTTGGTGTGGGGCAAGCCATGTTGGGAAGGCCCCCTTGTAGTTTTCAATCAAGATAGCTGTGAAGCGTTCCATGGTTGAAATAACCCCACGGTGAATCATAACTGGACGGTGTTCTTCACCATCAGCTCCGATGTATTTAAGGTCGAAGCGCTCTGGAAGCAAGAAGTCAAGCTGGATAGTAGAAAGGGTTTCTTCTTTTCCAAGGGCAGTCTTAACTTGGATATCCAATTTTGGTCCGTAGAAGGCTGCTTCACCTTCAGCTTCAAAGTAGTCAAGTCCCATGTCATCCATAGCTGATTTCAACATACGTTGAGCATTTTCCCACATTTCATCATTATCAAAGTACTTGTGAGTATCTTGAGGGTCACGATATGATAAACGGAAACGATAGTCAGTCAAGTTGAAATCTTCGTAAACGTCGATAATCAATTGAAGCGTACGTTGGAACTCATCTTTAATTTGTTCAGGTGTTACGAAAGTATGACCATCATTAAGTGACATTTCACGTACACGTTGAAGCCCTGTAAGAGCACCAGATTTTTCATAACGGTGCATCATACCGATTTCAGCAATACGGATTGGCAATTCACGGTATGAGTGAACGTGGTGTTTAAAGACCTCGATATGGTGAGGACAGTTCATTGGACGAAGAACGAATTCTTCACCATCACCCATATCCATGGTTGGGAACATATCTTCACGGTAGTGATCCCAGTGACCAGAAGTCTTGTAAAGTTCTACTGAGGCAATTGGTGGAGTGTAGACGTGTTGGTAGCCAGCAGCGATTTCCTTGTCGACGATGTAGCGTTCCAATTCACGACGGATAGTCGCACCATTTGGCAACCAGAATGGAAGACCTTGACCAACTTCTTGAGAAATCATAAAGAGATCCAATTCTTTACCAAGTTTACGGTGGTCACGTTCTTTGGCTTCTTCACGCATTTGAAGGTAGTTCTTCAAGTCTTTCTTGTCAAACCAAGCTGTACCGTAGATCCGTTGCATCATGGCATTGTCGCTATTTCCACGCCAGTAAGCACCAGCTACGTTGAGAAGGTGGAAGATTTGGATGCGACCTGTTGATGGGACGTGTGGGCCACGGCAAAGGTCTATATATTCACCTTGACGGTAGATAGTCAAACCGCCCTCATCTTCAGAGTGTTCTTCGATCAATTCCAACTTGTATGGATCATTTTTGAAGATTTCACGCGCCTCGTCTTTAGTCACTTCTTCACGGATTGATGGGAAGTTTTCTTTAACGATTTTCTTCATTTCTTCTTCGATACGAGGAAGGTCTTCGTTAGAGATTTGACCAGCTTGGTTGTCAGTGTCGTAGTAGAAACCATCTTCGATGGCTGGACCGACACCCAAGTGAATATCTGGGAAGAGGCGACGAGCTGCTTGAGCAAACAAGTGAGCTGCTGAGTGACGCAAGATTGGAAGAGCATCTTCGTGATCAGGTGTCACGATTTCGATGCTTCCGTCTTCAGTGATAGCACGAGTAGTGTCGATGAGTTTGCCGTTGAATTTACCAGCAAGGGCTTTTTTAGCTAGGGAATTGCTGATAGATTGAGCAATTTCAAAAGTTGTAACGCCAGATTCGAATTCACGAACAGCGCCATCTGGGAAAGTAATTTTAATCATGATTTTCTCCTTATATTATTAGTTATCAATTATTTTTATAGCAGAAGTGTTTCCCTATTTCAGCAGTTTTAAATCAAGAAAAACAAAAAGCGACCTCCCAAAAGGACGTCGCAACGTGGTTCCACCTTCGTTTATGTACAACAAAAACTGTTGACACCTCTGATTGGCTCTAACGTGGCCACCGTTTTATGTTTGCATAAAAGTCAGTAGAGTAGTATCAGTATAGTCTTCCTATGCGTTCTCAGCAACCACGCACTCTCTGGTAGAAAGGTTCTAAGTGACTTGTCTCTATGCATTATTATAGCATGATTGTGAGATTTTTCAAGGATTTTGTGAAAGTTTTTTGTTTTTCAGTTTTTGCACTAGATTCTTAATAGCGGCACCGACAGCCATACCCGCGAGGGCAAAGATTTCATAGGCTAGGAAGTAGAGAAGGATAAATTCTCCGAAAGTAATGATGGTAAAGCAAAAGAGCAAGCCAACTCCAATTAACCACCAAACTGAGAATTTGAAACGATAAGTGTAGAATAGTGATACTATGAAAGTCACCAGTGGAGAGAAGATAATAACGTTGCCGATGGTGAGCTCCTTCAAGATATAGTTTTCAGTAATAGTCCATAATAACAGCTCATAAAGTGGCCAATAAAAGAAAAATATGACCAGATAGTAGGGGAGATATTGCGAGAATTTACGCATGGTAATCACCTCTCTTTTCAAGATGTCTACTTAGATATACTTCCTATAACTATTATAGCACTTTTGCGGTAAGAATAGTAAATCAGTTGACAAAGAAGTTAGTTATTGGTAGAATAGGAAATGTCGTAAAGACAAATAACTTCTTCTTGGTTACAGGCATGCCAACCTGTCACTCGGATGAAGCCAAATAAAAAGGAGAAACATCATGGCAATCTCAAAAGAGAAAAAAAATGAAATCATTGCACAATATGCACGTCACGAAGGTGATACAGGTTCAGTAGAGGTTCAAGTTGCTGTCCTTACTTGGGAAATCAACCACCTTAACGAACACATCAAACAACACAAAAAAGACCACGCTACTTACCGTGGATTGATGAAGAAAATCGGTCGCCGTCGTAACTTGCTTGCATACTTGCGTAAAAACGACGTTAACCGTTACCGTGAGTTAATCAACTCTCTTGGACTTCGTCGCTAATCTTGCGTCTAAAACGTTTCTATACTTCGTTGGCTTCTCCTCGATGTACCATCAGTACAATCTTCGGCTTGCCGCCTAGTCTATAAACGTTTTGTCCAGCAAGAATCAAGCTCTCTGATATCA
>NZ_JAPVZO010000019.1:0-41898 GCF_041432445.1 Streptococcus sp. 27098_8_69
AATAAAAAAATATTTTCCCAATCTCTTGACTTTTATCTGAGAATTTTGATACAATAGTAGACGGTATTGTTTACCCCATTTGTAAGGCCCCGGAACCTTTCAAATACCCCGCGGACCGGAACATCCGCCCTGTAAACAAAAACGATATTCATATAGGAGAAATCATGAACAAAACTACATTCATGGCTAAACCAGGCCAAGTAGAACGCAAATGGTACGTTGTTGACGCAACTGATGTACCTCTTGGACGCCTTTCAGCAGTTGTTGCTAGCGTACTTCGCGGAAAAAATAAACCAACATTCACACCACACACTGATACAGGTGACTTCGTAATCGTTATCAATGCTGAAAAAGTTAAATTGACTGGTAAAAAAGCATCTGATAAGATCTACTACACTCACTCAAACCACCCAGGTGGATTGAAATCAATCTCTGCTGGTGAACTTCGTTCTAAAAATGCAGTTCGTTTGATCGAGAAATCAGTTAAAGGTATGCTTCCACACAATACTCTTGGCCGCGCTCAAGGTATGAAATTGAAAGTATTCGTTGGAGCTGAGCACACTCACGCTGCACAACAACCAGAAGTTCTTGATATTTCAGGACTTATCTAAGGAAAGGAACAATAAAGTATGTCACAAGCACAATATGCAGGTACTGGACGTCGTAAAAACGCTGTTGCACGCGTTCGCCTTGTTCCAGGAACTGGTAAAATCACTGTTAACAAAAAAGATGTTGAAGAGTACATCCCACACGCTGACCTTCGTCTTGTAATCAACCAACCATTCGCAGTTACTTCAACTGTAGGTTCATACGACGTTTTCGTTAACGTTGTAGGTGGTGGATACGCTGGTCAAGCGGGAGCTATCCGTCACGGTATCGCTCGTGCCCTTCTTCAAGTAGACCCAGACTTCCGCGATTCATTGAAACGCGCAGGACTTCTTACACGTGACTCACGTAAAGTTGAACGTAAGAAACCAGGTCTTAAGAAAGCTCGTAAAGCATCACAATTCTCAAAACGTTAATCAATACGATTATATCAACGTTTCAAAGCACTCAAAAGTTTACCTTATGGGTGCTTTTTTCGTGTTTTTTTGAAAAGTTCACCTCAAAGTTTACCTTATTTTCACCTTATTGTTTTAGAGACTTTAAAGCAAATTCACCTACTATCATAGGAACTACATTAGAGGTATTTACATAAATCTGTGTTGTTCCTGTGTCACTGTGTGTTAGAGCCTCAGAGATAGCTTCTAAGCTCATTCCTGCTTGTTTAGCAAGAGTAGCATCGGTATGGCGTAATTTATGAGGTGAAATGTGTTTTAACCTTGGATATTATTTTTCTTCATAGTATGTTGTGCTATAATGTAGATGCGATATGAAAAAATTAAGATAGCTCTGTAAATTCTGTAAATGTCACTTTGTGTGAACATGAGTAAATTTGAGTTTAGAGAATGATAGGAGATGTTTTACAATGATAAGTTTAGAGCTGATGTTTGAAGAAAATAGCATAGATGTTTATTCTTTTGAAAAAGAAAATAGAGAGTATTTTGAGCGAAGTTTACCTCCTAGACCAGCTCACTATTTTGACTTAGAAGGTTTTAAAGAAATTACAAGGGGATTGTTAAGGGAACAAGAGAGCCATGATGTCTACATGCATCTTATTAGAGATGCACAAGGCATTATGGTCGGAAGAATCAATTTAAGTGTTTTAGGGAAGGATAGAAAAACAGCGGAACTTGGATATAGGATTGGAGAAAATGTTACTAATTTAGGATATGCAAGCGAAGCAGTTAAACTCGTTTTAGAAAAGGCCTTTACTACTTATGGTTTACATAAGATTATCGCAGGGACGGCAACGGACAATCTGGCTTCCCAGAGAGTGCTTTTAAAAAATGGTTTCACCTTTAGTAAAATCATAGAAAATGACTTTCAAATGCATAACGAGTGGATTCATACGGCAGTATTTGAGATAAGGAATCTATAGCATCATCATTACCAGTCGTTTGCCAAAACTCAACATTCCCAGTAGACATTTGTCTGCTTTTTTATGGAAAATAGAAGGATATTTGTATAGTTGATTGAAATAAGATGTGAACAAAGAGGTTAGGAGAGTCAGATTAATTTCTAAAAATGTTTTAGAATCTATATTGTACTACTCTAAGTTCAATCTACTATAGCATTCTTTGTTCTTGTTTTTAGTTCTCTATCGTCATGATTTCAAGCCAATTTGTATCTATAATATCTCTTTATTAGCCTTGTTTCTTGTCAAACTTTTTAATCCTCAGATCAAGCCGAATATCTTATCAGCTAGTTTTGCTATGGGATTTAATATTCTATTGAATACATCAATTGTCTGTTATCTTTACTTTCTTGAGTTAAAAACTCTTAGTTTTAGTTCTTTTTACTTACTCTACTATATAAAAATTTTTATCATTCCTTTATGCTTGGTTTCTAGTCAAAATTCTAAGTATGGTCCTTATCTAGCCCATAGTACTCTTTTTAAGAGGGATGCTTCAGATGTAATTTATGTTTAATTTTATAAAAACGATGACTTTCTACTTTTTGGTAGGAAGTTTTTTATTATTTCCATATCGAAATAGTTGACAGATGTAATTCAGGGTGTTACAATAATTAAAAAGTTCGATATAGAATAAAAAAAGGAGACAAAATAGACAAGATGTTAGGGGGCTACCAAGCTCTACAGATTCGATTGTTAAATGGGCGTATCTTTCAAAAGTTGCTGAGCAAGGAACCAGATGCTCAGTACAGAAGTGAACAAGGGAAAATTTTAACGATTTTGTGGAAGCAAGAGTTGGGGTGCGCTACTGCGACCGATATCGCTCTCGCGACGGGTCTAGCCAATAATACATTGACCAGTATGGTTAAGAAATTGGAAGAACAAGGCTTGGTTACGATTCAACCTTGCACACAGGATAAAAGGAAAAAATATATTTCTTTGACAGAACTTGGTTGGGCGCAAAAAGAAATTGGAGACCGTGTTAGTCGGGAACTGGGAGAGATTTTCTACCAAGGGTTTTCAGATCAAGAAATCCGAGAATTTGAAGCCTATCAAGAGCGGATTATCTCAAATCTAAAGGCTAAAGAAAATGACATCTAAGGAAAGGAAGTAACAGTTATGATTGGTATTACAGGGGTATCAGGGGAATTAGGTTCCTATGTGGCGAATCTTATAGATCAAAAAGGAATTGCTTCCGTCCATTTAGCACGAAGCCCAGAGCGTGCAAAGATCTATGCGTCTGCGGAAATCCGTAGAATATCGTATGTCAATACACCAGAGGTGGTTGAGGCCTTGAAGGGTATTGATATCTTGTTGATGGTTTCTGCTCGGGAAAATCCAGAGCGTGTCAAGGAGCATAAGGAGTTTTTAGATGCTGCAAGACTAGCAGGGGTGCAACATATCGTTTATACCTCCTTTTATGGGGCAGATGAGAAGGCAACGTTCACTTTGTCTCGAGATCATGCCCAGACGGAAGCCTATATCAAGGAGTTAGGGTTCACCTACACTTTTTTGAGAGATAATTTTTACTTGGATTTCTTGATTGATATTGCACTTGAAAATGAAGAAATTCGTGGTCCGGCCGGCAGTGGCCTTGTGTCAGCTGTTGCCCGTAAGGACACATCTAGGGTTGCAGCAGAAATTCTTTTAAATCCTAAGGAGTGGGAAAATCAAACCTTGAATTTGACAGGGCCAGAGGATCTCTCCATGGAAGAAATCGTAGCACTTCTCTCAAATCAGACCGGTAAGGACATCACGTATATAGATGAATCAGTAGAAGAAGCCTATGAGTCACGAAAAAAATGGCCAGCACAAACTTGGGAGTACGATGCATGGGTCAGTACTTATACAGCGATTAAAGTTGGGGAACAGGCTGGGGTTTCAACAGATATCGAAAAAGTCCTAGGGCATCCAGCAAGCAACCTATTGGATATTCTTAGAGACAGAAAACTTATTGAGGAAAAAAATGATTGAATACAAACATGTAGCCTTGCGCTACACGGATAAAAACATTTTGAAAGATGTCAATCTCCGAATTGAAAATGGAGAATTCATGGTGCTAGTGGGTCCTTCAGGATCTGGAAAGACCACTATGATCAAGATGATTAACCGTCTTTTGGAACCGACAGATGGCAATATCTATATGGATGGAAAACGCATCAAAGACTATGATGAACGAGAATTACGTCTCAGTACCGGCTATGTCCTTCAAGCTATTGCCCTATTTCCTAACTTGACGGTTGCGGAAAATATAGCTCTCATTCCTGAGATGAAGGGCTGGAGCAAGGAGCAAATCACCTCTAAAACCGAAGAACTCTTGAACAAGGTGGGGCTACCTGCTGCAGAGTATGCCCATCGTTTACCAAGCGAGTTATCTGGTGGTGAGCAACAGCGGATTGGCATTGTACGAGCCATCATTGGGGAACCAAAAATCTTGCTGATGGATGAGCCCTTTTCAGCCTTGGATGCTATCTCTCGCAAGCAGTTGCAAGCTCTCACCAAGGATTTGCACAAGGAGTTCGGGATGACCACCATCTTCGTTACTCATGATACGGATGAGGCTTTGAAATTAGGGGATCGAATTGCAGTTTTGCAGGATGGAGAAATTCGCCAGGTGGCAGAACCTAAAACAATTTTACAAGCGCCTGCGACAGACTTTGTAGCAAACTTATTTGGAGGTAGCCTTCATGTCTAATTTGATTTCAACCTTTCAAGAGCGTTTTGGGGAATGGTTAACCGCTCTTGGGCAACACTTACAATTATCGCTTTTGACCTTATTGGTTGCTATTTTTCTGACCATCCCACTTGCGGTTTATCTAAATAGCCACAAAAAAGCTGCGAACTGGGTGCTACAAGTTGCGGGTATCTTTCAGACCATTCCTTCAATGGCTTTGTTGGGGCTCTTTATTCCTTTCATGGGGATTGGAACCTTACCAGCCCTTACAGCTCTAGTTATTTACGCTATTTTTCCGATTTTAGAAAATACGATTACAGCCTTGAACGGCATTGATCCTAGTCTTGAGGAGGCAGGGATTGCTTTTGGAATGACCAAGTGCGAGCGACTCAAAAAGTTTGAAATTCCACTTGCCATGCCTGTCATTGTATCGGGGGTTCGTACAGCAACCGTTATGATCATTGGGACAGCGACTTTAGCCGCTCTTGTTGGAGCTGGTGGATTAGGCTCCTTTATCCTTTTGGGAATTGATCGTCGGAATGCTAGTCTCATTTTAATCGGTGCAATCTCATCAGCTATTTTGGCTATTCTCTTTAATGTTGTTCTCAAATGGTTGGAAAAGGCAAAGTTGCGTACGATTGTTGCAGCCTTTGCAGTGATGGTCCTTGGTTTGGGAGCTAGTTATGCTCCAAGCATGATTCCTAACAAAGAGAAAGAAAATCTGGTTATAGCTGGGAAGTTGGGACCTGAACCTGAGATTCTCATGAATATGTATAAGCTTCTCATTGAGGAAAATACGGATATGACGGTGACGGTCAAGCCTAACTTTGGGAAGACAGATTTCCTTTATCAAGCGCTGAAAAAAGGGGACATTGATATCTATCCAGAATTTACAGGGACTATTACAGGTTCTCTCTTGCAGCCAGCTCCTAAAGTGAGCAATGACTCTGAAGAGGTTTTCGAAGCTGCGCGTGATGGTATTAAGAAACAAGATAATCTAGTCTTACTGAATCATATGGCTTATCAAAACACCTTTGCGATTGCAGTTCCTAAAAGTATTGCGAAAGAATATAATTTGAAGACTATTTCCGATCTTAAGGGAGTTCAAGATAAACTGAAGGCAGGATTTACTCTAGAGTTTAATGACCGCGAGGATGGAAACAAGGGATTGCAATCTGTTTATGGACTAAATCTCAATGTGGCAACAATGGAGCCAGCCCTTCGCTATGATGCGATCAAGGCTGGTGATATACAGATTATGGAAGTTTATTCGACAGACCCAGAAATCGAACGTTACCAACTTCAAATTTTAGAAGATGATCAACACCTCTTCCCTCCTTATCAAGGGGCACCACTCATGAAAGCTGAATTACTCGAAAAACATCCGGAGTTGGAAGCTGTTCTTAATAAGCTAGCTGGTAAAATCACTGAGAACCAGATGAGTCAGATGAACTACCAGGTTGGTATTGATGGTAAGGATGCTTATACTGTTGCACATGATTTCTTGGTGGAACAGGGATTATTGAAAAAATGATCAAGCAAGAAGAAATACAAGAGACTCTTTTGCGACTCTGTAAGCACTATGGAGAACAAAATTGGTGGCAATCGGATAACAAGCTGGAAGATTTGGTATCGACAATTCTTATCCAGCGAACAACTGAGAAGAATGCCAAGTTAGCTTTAGCTGGTCTTATGGATGTCATGACAGTAGAGGGTATCCTGGCTTTATCGCTAGAAGAGTTACAGGAACGTATTCGACCTGCTGGATTTTTTAAGCAAAAGTCTCAAACGATTAGGGGACTTCTGATCTGGTTAAGAGAAAATGGTGGTTTTGAGGTTCTTGCTAGGATTGGAACAGAAGATTTACGGAAGAAACTTTTAGAGTTAAAAGGGATTGGACCAGAGACTGCAGATGCACTTTTACTTTATCTTTTTGATCGTCCAGTATTTATTTCTGATGAATATGCGAGAAGACTTTTTCGACGCTTAGAATTTGGAAACTTTAAAACCTATAGTGAAATGCATGCTGTTTATGGTGACGTCTTGGAAGGATTCACTCTTAAACAATGCCAAGAGATTCATGCTGTTATTGATGAGCATGGGAAAGCTTTTAGCAAAAGTAAAGGCCAGTTAGACGAAAGTTGGTTACGATAAAAAATTCTAAGACTTCTTGTCTTAGAATTTTTTTAGTGAATTTACTGGCTTAAAAAATCATAGTTTGATCAGATTAGTAAGTAGAAAGTAGATGTAAAATACTCAAGGTGAATTGGAATATTTGAATGATAGAATGTCGACTAGTATTTTTCTTTTGAGTGGATATGAAATCTATAGTTGTGTTTACTACTTCATCTCTAAAACATCTAAGTAAAAGCTCACTACTTGATCTTCCTTATAGGATTTTCCTTTTTTGAGCCACCAGGTCAATGTTTCGATAAAGTTAGTTACTACAAAATGCTTGAGATAGGAAGTAGGAATATTAGGATAGGAAACTTGTAAATCCTTTGCGACCATGGGATAAACATGGTGTTCCAATTCTTTCTGTAATTGGCGGAGGAAGTAGTCATTTTTAGAGAAAAGAAGACTGGTGACGTGGTCCTGATTTTTCTTAAAATGCGAAAAGATATGGGACAAATAAGCTTCTGTAGATATATTTTCCTCGCGTTCAAAAAGATGATGAAAGAGATACCGGCAGAGCTCATCTAGGAGTAATTCCTTACTCTCATAGTGACTGTAAAAGGTGGAGCGACCAACATCTGCCAGGTCTATAATCTCCTGAACTGTGATAGTTTCGTAATCTTTTTGATTCAATAATTGTAAAAAAGCAGTATAGATAGCTTTTCGTGTCTTGGTAATGCGGCGATCTTGAGCAACCATATGGACAATTTGAACAAATTGTTCAGTAACTTACAAAGAGAACAGTTTGCCCCTATCCTTTCTTTTCGGAGTAAGAGATAATACTAGTAAAGGGAATATTTATACTACTATTATACCAAAGGAGGATGAAAAAATGACAACGAAAGGTGCGGTTTGGCTAGCTTTTTTCTTAAATTTGAGTTATGCCATTGTCGAGTTTATGGCTGGTGGAGTGTTTGGTTCCAGTGCTGTTCTTGCTGACTCTGTCCATGATTTGGGAGATGCAATCGCAATTGGGCTATCAGCATTTCTAGAAACAATCTCCAATCGTGAAGAAGATAGTCATTACACCTTGGGGTACAAACGTTTTAGTCTCTTAGGTGCCTTGGTAACGGCTGTTATTCTCATGACAGGATCTGCTTTAGTCATTTTGGAGAATATAACGAAACTCTTTCATCCACAAGCGGTCAATGATGAGGGTATCCTCTGGCTAGGAATCATTGCTGTTAGCATTAATGTGCTGGCGAGTCTAGTAGTTCGCAAGGGAAAAACAAAAAACGAATCCATTCTTAGCCTGCATTTTCTGGAAGATACTCTGGGTTGGCTGGCTGTTATCCTAATGGCTATTGTTCTGCGATTTACCGACTGGTATATTCTGGATCCGCTCTTATCTCTTGTCATTTCCTTCTTCATTCTGTTAAAGGCTATTCCACGTTTTTGGTCTACACTCAAGATTTTCCTCGATGCCGTGCCAGAAGGAGTGGATATCAAGCAAGTAAAGAGTGATTTGGAACGGTTGGAGTATGTGGCTAGTATCAATCAGCTTAACCTATGGACCATGGATGGTTTGGAGAAAAATGCCATTATCCATGTTTGTCTAAAAGAGATCGGACAGATGGAGGTTTGTAAAGAATCCATTCGAACCCTACTCAAAGATTGTGGTTTTCAAAATATTACCATTGAGGTAGATGCAGACTTAGCAAGCCACCAGGTTCATAAGCGTAAAATTGAGGAGTTGGAAGTAGATAAAAGTCATGAACATCATCATTAATGAGATGTAGTATAAGTGAGCGAAAGCTAAATAAAAAGTGTATACTAAAGGTAGTTACATAGAGAGAGGAAATTTTTAAATGAAATCAGCAATTTATACCAAGGCAGGTCAGGTCGGCATTGAAGAAGTTAAGCGTCCAAGCATTCAAGAATCGGATGATGTCATTATCCGTGTAGTTCGTGCTTGCGTTTGTGGTTCAGACCTATGGAGTTACCGCAATCCAGATATTAAAGCGGGACATAAAAATAGTGGACACGAAGCAATCGGAATCGTTGAAGAAACTGGAGAAGCCATTACCACGGTCAAGCCCGGTGATTTTGTGATTGTGCCATTTACTCATGGTTGTGGGGAATGTGATGCCTGTCGTGCTGGATTTGATGGTTCCTGTGACAATCATATTGGAAATAACCTAGGTGGAAATTTCCAAGCTGAATATCTCCGCTTCCACTATGCTAATTGGGCCCTTGTAAAAATTCCTGGACAACCGTCTGACTACACAGAAGGTATGCTCAAGTCTCTCTTGACTCTGGCTGATGTCATGCCAACAGGCTATCATGCAGCGCGTGTAGCAGATGTAAAACCAGGTGATAAGGTTGTCGTTATTGGGGATGGGGCTGTTGGCCAATGTGCTGTCATTGCTGCTAAGATGCGTGGAGCTTCACAAATTATCCTTATGAGTCGTCACGAAGATCGTCAAAAGATGGCCTTGGAATCAGGAGCGACAGCTGTTGTAGCTGAGCGAGGAGAAGAAGGCATTGCCAAGGTGCGTGAAATTCTTGGCGGTGGAGCAGACGCCGCTCTTGAGTGCGTCGGTACTGAAGCGGCTGTTGAGCAAGCACTGGGTGTCCTTCATAATGGCGGTCGTATGGGATTTGTAGGAGTTCCACATTATAAGAATCGTGCTCTTGGTTCAACCTTTATGCAAAATATCTCTGTTGCAGGTGGAGCAGCTTCTGCAACAACATACGATAAGCAATTCTTGCTCAAAGCTGTTCTTGATGGTGATATCAATCCAGGTCGTGTCTTTACTTCAAGTTACAAACTAGAAGATATTGACAAAGCATATAAGGCCATGGATGAACGCAAGACCATTAAATCTATGATTGTGATGGATTAAAAAGAAAAACCTAATAGGATTTGAGAAACTCTATTAGGTTTTTTTTATGTTCAAGTGTTGTGCTTAATGCAAGGTGCTTTCTCTTAAAGTCAGTTTGGTTCCTAGCATGGTGAGGCTTGGAATTTTACGGCCGTGAAGGACTTCTCTGTTCAAAATATCCATTCCTGTGCGTCCCATTTCTTCGGTGTAGACAGTAATACTAGAAAGTGGTGGGAACACTTGCTTGGTTAGAATAGTATCATTAAAGGAAATAATGCTGACGCGCTCTGGTATGCTGATGCTGGCTTCTTGAATAGCGCGAAGAGCACCGATTGCCAAACTATCACTAGCTGCAAAAAAGGCTTGTGGAAGGTTATCTCCTAATTTTTCGATAGCCTCTTTCATCAAGTTGTATCCAGATTGGGCAGTAAATAGCCCTTGGAAAATGAATTCTTCGTTATAAATTCCCTTTTCTTGTGTATAGGATTTAAAGTAATCTAAGCGTTTATCTGAGATAACTTCTTCATGGTCAGTAGTAGTTTCAAGACCGGATAGGATACCAATCTTTTTAAGCCCATGATCTGTAAAGTAATCAACCACCTGTCGAACCGCATTATAGAAATCCGTAATGACACAGGTATGACCAAGGGCAATCGTATCACTGTCAAGGAAAACTAGAGGTTTGTGATATTCTTCAAACGAGGCAATCTGTGCTTGGCTAAATTTCCCGATACAAAGAATCCCAATAACTTCTTCGCTAAGCGTAAAAGGTTGATCATTGAAATAACGCAAGATATCGTAATCTAATTCTTGAGCTCTATTTTCAATTCCTAGGCGAATCTGGTAGTAGTAGAGATCTTCTAACTCTCCCTGTTCACTGACCCACTGGATAATAGCGATTTTCTGTTTAAGTTTATGTGATTCACCTGTTTTGAGATGTTTGGTGTAGCCTAGTTCTTCGGCAACGGTTAAAATACGATGTCTGGTTTCTTCTGTCACAGATAGGCTCTGATCGCGATTGAGGACACGGGATACAGTTGCGATCGAGACAGAGGCTAGCTGAGCAATATCTTTGAGTGTAGCCATAATTCCCCTCCTTTTTAGGTTATTATAGCATATTTTTCTTCCTTTTTACTCATAGTTTAGTAAAATATCGGTAAAAATGTTGACCTAAGCAAAACCCTTGGGTACAATAGAAGAAAACGATTACAGGATAAACTTTTTTACCTAATATTTCGTCAAAGGAGAATTCATATGACACAACATCTTACTGCTGAAGCACTTCGCAAGGATTTTCTTGCTGTTTTTGGTCAAGAAGCAGATCAAACCTTCTTCTCACCAGGGCGCATCAACTTGATTGGGGAACATACTGACTATAATGGTGGCCATGTTTTCCCGGCAGCTATTTCACTAGGAACTTATGGAGCTGCACGCAAGCGCGATGACCAAGTATTGCGTTTCTACTCCGCAAACTTTGAGGACAAAGGCATTATCGAAGTGCCTCTAGCTGACCTTAAGTTTGAGAAAGAGCACAACTGGACCAACTATCCAAAAGGTGTCCTTCATTTCTTGCAAGAAGCTGGGCATGTGATTGACAAAGGTTTTGATTTCTATGTTTTTGGGAATATCCCAAATGGTGCGGGCTTGTCTTCTTCTGCATCTTTGGAGCTTTTGACTGGTGTCGTGGCAGAATACCTCTTTGACCTAAAATTGGACCGTTTAGATTTAGTAAAAATCGGGAAATTGACAGAGAATAACTTTATCGGTGTTAACTCTGGTATCATGGACCAATTTGCTATCGGTATGGGGGCAGATCAACGTGCTATTTACCTAGATACTAATACTCTAGAATACGACTTGGTTCCTCTTGATTTGAAGGACAATGTTGTTGTTATCATGAATACCAACAAACGCCGTGAACTAGCAGATTCTAAGTACAATGAACGCCGTGCTGAATGTGAAAAAGCAGTGGAAGAACTCCAAGCTGCCTTGGATATCCAGACTTTAGGTGAATTGGACGAGTGGGCTTTTGATGAATACAGCTACTTGATCAAAGACGAAAATCGCTTGAAACGTGCTCGCCATGCCGTTCTTGAAAACCAACGTACCCTTAAAGCGCAAGCCGCTCTTCAAGCAGGAGATTTGGACAAGTTTGGTCGTTTGATGAATGCATCTCATGTTTCGCTTGAGCACGACTATGAAGTAACTGGTTTGGAATTAGATACCCTCGTTCACACTGCATGGGCTCAAGAAGGTGTTCTTGGTGCTCGTATGACAGGAGCAGGTTTTGGTGGTTGTGCGATCGCCTTGGTTCAAAAGGATGCGGTTGAGTCCTTTAAAGAAGCTGTAGGCAAGCACTATGAAGAAATCGTTGGTTACGCTCCAAGTTTCTATATCGCTGAAGTGGCAGGTGGAACTCGCGTTCTTGATTAGTCAGAAGGAGGGTTTCTAGTGACCTTAGTAGAAAATTTTGTGACCAAAGTCATTGCAGAAAGTAGCTTTGAAGAGTTGGATCGGATTTATCTAACCAATCGTGTTTTAGCACTGGTGGGAGATGGAGTTCTTGAAGTTGAGACTGACCAAGATGATTTGATTGACCTCAAAGACCAGCTTGTCGAGGAAGCCGTTCGATTGGAAACGATTGAAGATAGTCAGGCTGCGCGTGAGATTCTCGGTGCTGACCTCATGGACTTGGTAACCCCTTGTCCAAGTCAGGTTAATCGTGATTTTTGGGATACCTATGCCCAGTCTCCAGAGCAGGCGATTGCGGATTTCTACCAACTCAGTCAGAGAAATGACTACATCAAACTGAAGGCTATCGCAAAGAATATTGCTTATCGTGTACCGTCTGACTACGGTGAACTGGAGATTACCATCAATCTCTCTAAGCCTGAAAAGGATCCAAAAGAGATAGCGGCAGCTAAGTTGGTTAAATCCAGTAACTATCCTCAATGTCAGCTTTGTATGGAAAACGAAGGCTACCAAGGACGTGTTAATCATCCAGCTAGAAGCAATCACCGAATTATTCGTTTTGATATTTCTGGTCAGGAGTGGGGCTTCCAATATTCGCCTTACGCTTACTTTAATGAGCACTGTATTTTCCTAGACAGCAAGCATCGTCCTATGGCTATTAGTCGCCAAAGTTTTGAACGTTTGTTAGCAATTGTGGAGCAGTTCCCAGGCTACTTTGCTGGTTCGAATGCTGATTTGCCAATCGTAGGTGGCTCCATCCTGACCCATGATCATTACCAAGGTGGGCGCCATGTATTCCCAATGGAAGTGGCTCCTATTCAGAAAAGCTTTACCTTTGAAGGTTTTGAATCTGTAAAAGCAGGGATAGTTCAGTGGCCTATGTCAGTCATTCGATTGACTTCGGATTCTAAAGAGGATTTGACAGAACTAGCGGATAAAATCTTACTGGCTTGGCGTCAATACTCAGATCCAAGTGTACAGGTCTTGGCAGAAAGTAATGGAACACCGCATCACACTATCACACCGATTGCGCGTAAAAGAGATGGGCAGTTTGAGTTGGATTTGGTCTTACGGGACAATCAAACATCTCCAGAGCATCCAGATGGTATCTATCATCCCCACAAGGATGTCCAACATATCAAGAAGGAAAATATCGGCTTGATAGAGGTTATGGGATTGGCTATCTTGCCACCACGCTTGAAGAAAGAAGTGGAGCAAGTAGCAGCTTACCTAGTCGGAGAGGATGTTCTAGTAGCAGATTATCACAAAGAATGGGCGGATGAATTGAAAGACTCCCATCCTTACTTGACTGACAAAGACCAAGCTCTTAATATCGTCCAAGAATCTGTTGGAAAAATCTTTGCTCGAGTTTTGGAAGATGCAGGAGTTTACAAGCAAACAGAAGAAGGACAAGCAGCCTTTATGCGTTTCGTGGAGCAGGTTGGGATTTTAGCTGAATAAGTGCTTCTCCCTTGCGCAGAGTCTTGAAAAGTAGTATCATAGTGTCGTTTAAAATATCAGGAGGAAAGTATGAAAGATTTTCACTTTGACGCTATATCTGCCTTTGAAAACTACGAAATTGAAAAAATGAGAGACGGTCACGTTGCAGTAACGACAAAAGTAGTGGACTCCTCACTCAACTACTATGGGAATGCCCATGGAGGTTATCTATTTACCCTTTGTGATCAAATCAGTGGACTTGTGGTGATTTCGCTTGGATTAGATGGGGTGACACTCCAGTCTTCCATCAACTATCTGAAAGCTGGAAATCTAGGGGATGTTCTCACTATCAAAGGAGAATGTGTCCACCAAGGACGCACCACTTGTGTGGTCGATGTTGATATCACCAACCAAGATGGCCGAAATGTCTGCAAGGCAACCTTCACCATGTTTGTAACAGGACAACGGTCTGAAGATAGACAGGTGAGGATATAGGAAACAAGAAAAAGAGGTCTATGCCTCTTTTTTATTACTTTCCCACGGTAGTGTAATTCTATTCACTAAATCTTAAAAAATAGCCATCTGGGTCTAAAACTGCAAATTCATGAGGATAGATATATTGTTCACCAACACGAAATTCTCTTTTGGTCAAAGGACGATGAATAGGATAGTTAGACTTGATTACTTTCTGATAGAGTCGAGGGACATCCTCTATGCCGAAGGAGATGTTGACTCCACGACCAAAGGGGGAGTTTAGTTCAGCTAGTTCCTCCTTACTCCCCTCCTCTAGCATTAGTTGGCAATCTTCAAGAGATAGGAAGAGAAATTTTTCTTCTGGTCGTTCGTATTCGATGGTAAAACCCAACAAATCACAGTAGAAGGAACGGGACTGTTCTATATTTGAGACCATAAACTCGGGAATAACTGCATTGTAGTCCATAAATAAAATCCTTACAATTCAATCTCCAAGACAATCGGTGTATGGTCTTGGCGTGCTCCTGAATCGATCATATCTGACTTGGTAACCTTGTCTGCTACACGGTTACTTGTGAGCCAGTAGTCGATTCTCCAGCCTGTGTTGTTGATTTTTGAAGTCTTGCTGCGTTGTGCCCACCAAGTATAGCGTTCTGGCACATCGCCATGGATATGGCGGAAGGTATCTGTAAATCCTTTGGCTAAAAGGTTTGTAAATCCTTCACGTTCTTCGTCTGTAAATCCTGGTGAACGACGGTTGCTGGCTGGGTTGGCAAGGTCAATTTCCTTGTGGGCAACGTTGTAGTCTCCGGTTGCTAGGACAGGTTTTTGCTTGTCTAATTCAGCCAAGTACTCCGTATATTTGGCATCCCAAACTTGACGTTCTTCCAAGCGTTTGAGGCCATCACCAGCGTTTGGTGTGTAAACTTGAGTCACGAAAAATGTATCAAATTCTAAAGTGATGATACGGCCTTCAGAGTCCATGGTAGAAGGGGCACCGATTTCTGGGAAGCTGATGCTTGGAGTCAGTTCTTTCTTATAGAGGAACATAGTTCCAGCATAACCTTTACGAGCAGGTTCTTGAGAGGAACGCCAAGTATTTTCATATCCAGGGAAGAGTTCTTCTAACATCTCGAGATGTTTTTTAGTAGGCCCTGTAGCTGAAAGCTTGGTTTCTTGGATGGCAATGATATCAGCGTCTTCGGCTACCAAGGTTTGTAGGACATCTTGTGATAATTTCGCACGCGCAGAATCACTTGTCAATGCTGCATTGAGGGAATCAATATTCCATGAGATTAGTTTCATAATGTTTACCTTTTCATTCAGATTATAGACAATATTATACCAGAAAAGAATACATTTCCCCAGCGTATAGTTTGAAAAATCAAGGTCATTCCTTTATAATAAAGAATGATTTATATAAAGGATTGAAAATAAATGAAATTTTACTCATATGAATATGTCTTGAGCCAGATTGGCCAACAAAATAGTGTCATGATTGGCTTTGGAGTATTCTTGCTTGCCATCACTGGATTTTTTGCTTTTAAGGCTTACCGCGACCATCGAGGAACCAAGTTTCGCGAGTTGGTGATGATCTCGTCTTTGGCTTTACTGGCTGTCATTCTCGGTATTATATCTACTTATCAGTCAAATCAAGCTTCCAACAACCAATTTCAAACGTCACTTCATTTTATAGAAGTTGTTTCTGAGGACTTAGGGGTGGATAAATCAGAGGTCTACGTCAATACTTCTGCAGCCACAGATGGTGCACTTCTCAAGGTAGGAAACAAATACTACCGTGCTTTAAGTGGGAGTGAACCGGATAAATATCTCTTGGAAAAACTTGACTTATATCAAACAAGCGACATTGAATTAGTGGAGGCAAACAAATGACATTTAACTATATCGAAATTCTGATTAAACTGGCTTTAGGTCTTGTATCTCTTGTCTTTGTTATCAACATGACAGGGAAGGGAAATCTAGCGCCCAACTCAGCAATTGACCAAATCCAAAACTATGTTCTTGGGGGAATCATCGGTGGGGTAATCTATAATAGCTCTATTACTATCCTTCAGTATGCAGTTATCTTGATTATGTGGACAATCTTGGTTTTACTTCTCAAGTGGCTTACGAATAACGTCGGCTTTGTAAAACAAATGATTGACGGGAAACCAACCCTACTCATCAAAAATGGGGAAATTGATCCAGAAGCCTGCCGTTCTGTTGGCTTATCAGCTTCTGACGTAGCCCTTAAACTTCGTAGCCAAGGTATCTTCCAGCTTAAAGAAGTCAAGCGTGCTGTACGAGAGCAAAACGGTCAGCTGATTGTAGTACAAAATGGAGATGAAAATCCTAAGTTTCCTGTCATCACAGATGGTGTCATTCAGTTTGATGTCCTTGATACTCTCAGCTTAACGGAAGAATGGCTCTTAGATCATCTGAATAAGCAAGGGTATGATAATGTGGCCAATATCTTTATCGCTGAGTATGACAAAGGTCAACTAAGCGTCGTCACCTATGAATAAGAAAAACCTGGGGTTCATGCCTCAGGTTTCCATTTGTCATTAGAAAGGAATTTTATGTCTATCATCCAAAAACTCTGGTGGTTTTTTAAGTTAGAAAAACGTCGTTACCTCGTTGGAATCGTGGCTTTGGTCTTGGTCTCTGTACTCAACCTCATCCCACCTATGGTTATGGGGCGCGTGATCGATGCCATCACTTCGGGACGATTAACACAGGATGAGCTCCTGCTTCATCTCTTTTATCTCCTGCTGGCAGCTTTCGGAATGTACTATCTGCGTTATGTTTGGCGCATGTATATCCTAGGAACCTCCTACCGACTGGGACAAATCATGCGCTCAAGACTATTTGAGCATTTTACAAATATGTCGCCTGCTTTTTATCAGAATTATCGGACCGGGGACCTGATGGCTCACGCAACCAATGATATCAATGCTCTGACTCGTTTAGCAGGTGGTGGTGTCATGATGGCAGTGGATGCCTCTATCACAGCCTTGGTGACTTTACTGACCATGCTCTTTAGCATTTCTTGGCAGATGACCTTGGTTGCCATTCTGCCCTTGCCATTTATGGCCTATGCGACTAGTCGTCTGGGGAGAAAGACCCATAAGGCTTTCGGAGAATCACAAGCAGCCTTTTCAGAACTCAACAATAAGGTACAAGAGTCTGTTTCAGGTATCAAGATAACCAAGTCCTTTGGCTATCAGGCTGATGAATTGGCATCTTTCCAGGAAGTCAATGATTTGACCTTCCAAAAAAATCTGCAAACCATGAAATATGATAGCCTCTTTGACCCGATGGTTTTGCTCTTTGTTGGTTCTTCTTATGCCTTAACTCTCTTAGTCGGTGCCTTTATGGTGCAAGCAGGACAGGTAACTGTTGGGAATCTGGTCACCTTTATCTCTTACTTGGATATGTTGGTCTGGCCCTTGATGGCCATTGGTTTCCTCTTTAATATCACTCAAAGAGGGAAAGTTTCTTACCAACGTATTGAGAGTCTCTTGTCTCAAGAGTCACCTGTCAAAGATCCAGAATCTCCACTTGACGGGATTGAAAACGGGCGTTTGGACTATTCCATTGATAGTTTTGCCTTTGAAGACGAGGAGACGCTGAGAGATATACATTTTAGTCTCGAAAAAGGGCAAACCTTGGGCTTGGTTGGGCAGACTGGTTCAGGGAAGACTGCTTTGATTAAGTTGCTCCTACGTGAGTATGACGTTGATCAAGGAGCCATTTATCTAAATGGTCATGACATTCGTGACTATCGACTAGCTGACTTACGTAGTTTGATGGGATACGTCCCACAGGACCAATTTCTCTTTGCAAGCTCTATCTTAGACAATATTCGATTTGGGAATCCTGACCTGCCTTTCTCAGAAGTAGAAGAAGCAACCAAGTTGGCTCAAGTCTATCAAGACATTCAAGCCATGCCCCAGGGATTTGATACGGTTATCGGCGAAAAAGGTGTGAGTTTGTCTGGTGGACAAAAGCAACGTCTGGCCATGAGTCGGGCTATGATTTTAAATCCTGATATCTTGATTTTAGATGATTCCTTGTCAGCTGTGGATGCCAAGACAGAGTTCGCTATTATCGATAATCTCAAGGAAACTCGCAAGGACAAGACGACCATTATCACTGCCCATCGACTCAGTGCAGTTGTCCATGCGGATTTGATTTTGGTCATGCAAAATGGCCGCATCATTGAACGAGGCACACATGAAGACTTACTAGCCTTGGATGGTTGGTACGCACAAACCTACCAGTCACAACAATTAGAAATGAAAGGAGAAGAAGATGCGCAATAAACAAGAACAATGGACTGTATTGAAACGCTTGTTGTCCTATCTAAAGCCCTATGGTCTCCTAACCTTTTTAGCCTTAGCTTTTCTCCTTACGACGACTGTTATCAAGAGTATCATCCCCTTGGTAGCTTCGCACTTTATCGACCAGTATCTAAATAACCTCAATCAGCTTGCCGTTACAGTTTTGCTAGCCTACTATGCTCTCTACATTCTTCAAACCATTGTTCAATATGTGGGAAATCTCCTATTTGCTCGTGTGTCCTACAGCATTGTTAGAGATATTCGACGTGATGCCTTTGCCAATATGGAAAAGCTAGGCATGTCTTATTTTGATAAAACACCTGCAGGTTCCATTGTTTCGCGTTTGACCAATGACACTGAGACTATCAGTGATATGTTCTCAGGGATCTTGTCCAGCTTTATCTCGGCGGTCTTTATCTTTGTGACAACCCTTTACACCATGCTCGTTTTGGACTATCGTCTGACAGCTTTAGTATTGCTCTTTTTACCCTTGATTTTCCTTTTGGTCAATCTCTACCGTAAAAAATCGGTCAAGGTTATCGAAAAAACCAGAAGTCTCTTATCAGATATTAACAGTAAGCTGGCAGAAAATATCGAAGGGATTCGCATCATTCAAGCCTTTAATCAAGAAAAGCGCCTACAAGAAGAGTTTGATGAGATTAACCAGGAACACCTAGTCTACGCTAACCGTTCGGTTGCCCTAGATTCCCTCTTCTTACGGCCGGCTATGAGCTTACTGAAGCTTTTGGGCTATGCAGTTTTGATGGCTTACTTTGGTTATCGTGGTCTTTATATGGGGATAACAGCAGGGACCATGTATGCTTTTATCCAGTACATCAATCGTCTCTTCGATCCACTCATCGAGGTAACACAAAACTTTTCTACCCTTCAAACATCCATGGTGTCAGCAGGTCGTGTCTTTGCACTTATTGATGAGACCAACTACGAACCGGCCCAAGAAAATGGACAAGCGGAGATTAGAGAAGGAAATATCCGTTTTGAACATGTGTCCTTCTCTTATGACGGAAAACACCAGATTCTTGATGATATTTCCTTTACCGTCAATAAAGGTGAAACCATCGCCTTTGTCGGGCATACTGGCTCTGGGAAATCTTCTATCATTAATGTTCTCATGCGCTTTTATGAATTTCAGTCTGGTCGAGTTCTCCTAGATGGTGTGGATATTCGTAAGTATAGCCAAGAGGAATTGAGAAAGAACATCGGTTTGGTTCTACAGGAACCTTTCCTCTATCATGGGACCATCAAGTCCAATATCGCCATGTACCAAGATATCAGCGATGACCAGGTTAAGGCAGCAGCAGAGTTTGTGGATGCAGATTCCTTCATTCAAGATCTTCCTTTAGGTTATGATGCTCCTGTATCTGAGCGTGGTTCGAGTTTTTCAACTGGTCAACGTCAGCTTCTTGCCTTTGCTAGAACTGTTGCCAGTCAACCGAAAATTCTGATTTTGGATGAAGCGACAGCTAATATTGATTCTGAAACAGAAGCCTTGGTCCAAAATTCTTTAGCCAAGATGAGACAAGGTCGGACAACCATTGCCATCGCCCATCGCCTTTCTACCATTCAAGATGCTAATTGTATCTATGTTCTTGATAAGGGACGAATCATCGAAAGTGGAACCCACGAGGAACTCCTAGCATTGGGTGGAACCTATCACAAGATGTATAGTTTGCAGGCAGGGGCTCTTTCCTAGGGAAGAATTCCTTTAAAACACAGATTTCTTGCACTGCCTTTTTCATTTTGTGGTATAATGTAGAATGTTAATAAAGATTATATATAAAAAAACAGAGGAGGATGTGCATGCTGAAATGGGATGAACTGCCTCAAGAAATGCAATTGAGCGAGGTAAAACCATACTACCAGCTTGTGTCTAGAAGAAAAGGCTCACTGATTCTCAAGCGCTGCCTAGATTTGTTTCTAGCCTTGATCTTGTTAATCTTGACTTCACCCGTATTTCTGATTCTAAGTATTTGGATCAAGCTAGATAGCAAGGGTCCAGTCATTTACAAGCAGGTGCGGGTAACCCAGTACAACCGACATTTCAAGATTTGGAAATTCCGGACCATGGTCACGGATGCGGACAAGAAAGGAAGTCTGGTAACTTCTGCCAATGACAGCCGCATCACCAAGGTTGGAAATTTCATTCGCCGTGTTCGTTTGGATGAACTTCCACAATTGGTCAATGTTCTCAAAGGAGAGATGTCCTTTGTGGGAACTCGTCCAGAAGTACCACGCTATACTGAGCAGTACAGCCCTGAAATGATGGCTACCTTGCTCTTGCCAGCAGGGATTACATCGCTTGCCAGCATTAACTATAAGGACGAGGATGCCATTATCAGTCAAATGACTGCAAAAGGTATGTCGGTCGACCAAGCTTATGTCGAAAGAGTCCTTCCAGAAAAGATGCACTATAATCTAGCCTACCTACGTGATTTTAATTTCTTCGGAGATATCAAAATCATGTTCCAGACTGTATTTGAAGTTTTAAAATAAGTAATCACAAGAGTGAATACAGTAAAAGGAGTAAATCAATGCCAAATTACAATATTCCATTTTCACCACCCGATATTACCGAAGCTGAAATTGCTGAAGTAGCAGATACCCTCCGCTCTGGTTGGATCACAACAGGTCCAAAGACAAAAGAATTGGAGCGTCGTCTATCTGCCTATACTCAGACACCTAAGACAGTCTGCCTCAACTCTGCAACAGCAGCCCTTGAATTAATCTTGCGCGTGCTTGAAGTGGGTCCTGGTGATGAAGTTATCGTTCCAGCTATGACCTACACAGCTTCATGTAGCGTCATCACTCACGTAGGTGCGACACCAGTGATGGTTGATATCCAAGATGATACCTTTGAAATGGACTATGACAAGCTTGAGCAAGCAATTACTGAGAAGACAAAGGTTATCATCCCAGTTGAACTTGCAGGGATTATCTGTGACTATGACCGTTTGTTCCAAGTTGTTGAGAAGAAACGTGACCTCTTTACAGCTACTAGCAAGTGGCAAAAGGTCTTTAACCGTATTGTGATTGTATCTGATAGCGCCCACGCTTTGGGATCAACCTATAAAGGACAAGCAGCTGGTTCAATCGCTGACTTCACATCATTCTCTTTCCACGCGGTTAAGAACTTCACAACTGCTGAGGGAGGAAGTGCGACCTGGAAAGCAAATCCAGCGATTGATGATGAAGAAATGTATAAAGAATTCCAAATCCTTTCCCTTCATGGTCAAACAAAAGATGCTCTTGCCAAGATGCAACTAGGCTCATGGGAATACGATATCGTAACTCCTGCCTACAAGTGTAATATGACAGATATCATGGCTTCACTTGGTTTGGTTCAGCTAGATCGTTATCCTGGATTGCTTCAACGTCGTAAAGAAATCGTGACTCGCTATGACCGTGGATTTGCAGGAACTCGCATTCATCCATTGGCTCATGAGACAGATACTGTAGAATCTTGTCGTCACCTTTACATCACCCATGTAGAAGGTGCAAGTCTCGAACAACGCAACCAAATCATCCAAGAATTGGCTAAAGCAGGAATCGCAAGTAACGTGCATTACAAACCGCTTCCTCTTTTGACAGCCTATAAGAATCTTGGTTTTGATATGGCAGATTATCCGCGAGCTTATGCTTTCTTTGAAAATGAAATTACATTACCGCTTCACACGAAATTAACGGATGAAGAAGTAGACTATATCATTGAGACTTTTGTCAGAGTTTCTGAAGAAGTTCTTGCTTCTTCAAAAAACTAATAAAAAAATTAGTAAAAAATGAATGAAAACGGTTGACAAAGGAAAAGCAATAACATATAATTAACTCAACAAATCAGAAAAGTAGTTATTTTTGATCTTCAGGGAGCCTGTGGTTACTGTGAACAGGTGGTTGAAAGTAGTGAAATTGGGCTGATTTGAAAAAATGAATTTGAAACAATGAAAATTCGGTAGGCACACCTTACAGTGCAACTTGTTGTTAGACAAGGCAGAGATGTAAAGGGGATATTCTCTTTACAATTGAGGTGGTACCGCGTTACGAACGCCCTCACATGGAAGTAGATTCCGTGTGTGGGCTTTTTTTATCCGTCATTTTGTTTATCTTTTATTAGGGCGTTAACTGAGAGTAATATTCAAGTTTCACTTGTTCTTTGAGTAAAGGCTGAAATGGTCCCCCAGACCATTTCACTACCAAAAGCAAACAAAAAGTCGGATTCATACAGAAGGAGGAAAAATTTATGACAACTAAAGGTTATTTTGGACAATTTGGTGGTAGTTTTGTACCAGAACCAATTCAGGCTTTATTAGATGAGTTGGAAGTGACTTTTGATAGATACAAGGATGATCCTGAATTTTTGGCAGAATATCGTCATTACTTGAAAGATTATTCAGGTCGTGAGACTCCGCTCTATTTTGCAGAAAGTTTGACGGATTATCTAGGTGGGGCTAAGATTTATCTCAAACGTGAAGATCTTAACCACCTTGGGTCACACAAACTTAACAATGTCCTTGGACAAATCCTTCTTGCTAAACGCATGGGTAAAAAACGTGTGATTGCAGAGACAGGAGCTGGTCAGCACGGTGTTGCGACAGCTGCAGCAGCAGCCAAATTTGGTATGGCATGTGATGTCTATATGGGGGCAGAAGATGTGGAACGTCAACGTCTCAACGTCTTCCGTATGGAGATGATGGGAGCAACTGTTCACGCAGTTGAAACTGGTACTCGTACCCTTAAAGATGCGGTTGACGCAGCCTTTGGAGCATGGATGAATGACCTTGATGCTTTCTACGTTTTAGGTTCGGCTGTAGGTCCGCACCCTTACCCAACGATTGTTCATGAATTCCAAAAAGTAATCAGTGAAGAATCACGTCGTCAAATCTTGGAAAAAGAAGGACGTTTGCCAGACTACGTCATTGCCTGTGTGGGTGGTGGTTCTAATGCCATCGGTGCCTTTTCACAGTATGTAGCTGATGAAGAAGTTAAATTGGTTGGGGTAGAAGCTGCTGGTCACGGTCTAGATACTGACAAACACGCGGCAACAATGACCAAGGGTAGTGTAGGAATTGTCGATGGAATGAAAACCTATGCAGTCTTTGGCGAAGATGGAAATGTTGCACCTGTTTACTCTATCTCTGCTGGTTTAGACTATCCAGGGGTTGGACCAGAACACGCCTTCTTTAAAGACTCTGGTCGTGTAGAGTATGTAGCAGCGACAGATGAAGAAGCTGTCCAAGCCTTGCTTTTATTAAGTAAAACAGAGGGAATTATCCCCGCGATCGAAAGCTCACACGCTATCGCAGAGGCAGTCAAACGTGCACCAAAACTAAGTAAAGATGAGATTATCGTCATCAATGTCTCAGGCCGTGGAGACAAAGACGTAGCTGCTATTGCAGATTATCTTGAAGCTAAAAAATAAAAGATGGAAAATATACAGATATTTCTCTCACAGAGAGCTTGTGGTTGCTGGAAACAAGCAGAGAAAGCTGTAAGGTTGGGTCCATCTGAAATGAGAGAAGAAAACATAATTCTCAAGGGAGTGCCCTTTATCGCACAACCTGTTACAGGAACTATCTGAGGCAGGAATGAGAGATAGGAGAAATCCTATAATTGAGGTGGCACCGCGAATTTCGTCCTCACGCAAGTTATTTTGCGTGGGGATTTTTTGTAGCATCAACACGGAATTTAAGAAGAACTGAAAGGGAAATTACAATGGAACGAATCATTCATGGAGATGTTTTATCACCAATTTTGGCTTATATGCGCCTAAAGGGGGAGCACAAGGTTATCTTAGAAAGTATTCCGAGAGACAAGGAAACAGCTCGTTTTTCTATCTTGGCCTATAATCCAGTTTTTGAAATTAAGTTCGAAAATGGAGTCCTTTATCAAAATGGGCAAGTGATTGATTGTGATCCCTTGGATTTCCTTTATGAAGTGACTCGTAAGAGCCAGCACCATTCAGATCTACCCTTTGGTGGTGGAGCTATTGGCTTTGTTGGTTACGATATGATTTCTCTCTATGAAGAAATTGGTCAAATTCCAGAAGATACGATTGGAACGCCAGATATGCATTTCTTCGTATATGAGAGTTATATAGTTTTTGACCATAAGAAAGAAAAAATTCATGTCATAGAGGATGCTCTTTACAGTGAACGTAGTAATGAAGAACTAGAAGTGGCTTTGAACCAAGTTTTAGGAGAGTTGAAAATTCCTGCTCCTAATGAATTTGAAGATTTGGACGTTTCTCCACTTCAGTTTAGACCACATATCGCGCCTCAGAAATTTGAAGAAATGGTAGAAACAGCACGCGACTTGATTCGAAATGGCGATATGTTCCAATGCGTACTCAGTCAGCGATTCTCAGCAGAGATTACTGGAAATCCATTTGACTTCTACAGAAATCTCCGCGTGACCAATCCATCTAATTACCTTTATTTCTATGATTTTGGGGATTATCAAATCATTGGAGCCAGTCCAGAAAGTTTGGTTTCCGTTAAAAATGGCATCGTAACAACTAATCCGATTGCAGGGACACGACCAAGAGGGGCCACGGATGAAGAAGACAAGGCTTTGGCGACTGACCTGCTTTCTGATGAGAAGGAAACAGCAGAACATCGGATGTTGGTAGACTTGGGACGTAATGATATCGGCCGCATCTCTGAAACGGCCAGTGTTCAAGTTACCAAGTATATGGAAGTGGAGCTCTTCCGTTATGTTATGCATTTGACCAGTGTGGTCAAGGGGCGTTTGCTTCCAGAACTCACTGCCATGGATGCCTTGAAAGCTACACTTCCAGCTGGAACAGTTTCAGGAGCACCAAAGATTCGTGCTATGAGACGCATCTATGAACTGGAAACAGAAAAACGTGGCGTATACGCAGGAGCAATCGGCTACTTGTCTGCGACGGGTGATATGGATTTCGCCATTGCCATCCGAACCATGATTCTCAAAAATCAAACAGCTTATGTTCAGGCTGGGGCAGGGATTGTCTACGACTCTATCGCCCAAAACGAATACCAAGAAACCATTAACAAGGCTAAATCTATGACTAGAATGGGAGAACTAAGACCATGATTTTATTGATTGACAACTATGATTCTTTTACCTATAACTTGGCCCAATACATTGGGAATTTTGCAGAAGTGCAAGTCTTGAGAAATGATGATCCCAAGCTGTATGAAGAAGCTGAAAAAGCGGATGGTCTGGTCTTTTCTCCTGGCCCTGGTTGGCCAGTTGATGCTGGAAAGATGGAAGATATGATTCGTGACTTTGCAGGCAAGAAACCGATTCTAGGGATTTGTTTGGGTCACCAAGCCATCGCAGAAGTTTTTGGTGGGAAGTTAGGTTTGGCACCAAAAGTCATGCATGGGAAACAGAGCAATATCAGTTTTGAAGCGCCATCTGTTTTGTATCAAGGTATTGAGGACGGCCGTGCGGTCATGCGTTACCACAGTATTTTGATTGAAGAAATGCCAGAAGAATTTGAAGTGACAGCTCGTTCGACTGATGACCAGGCCATTATGGGAATCCAACACAAAACCCTTCCAATTTATGGCTTCCAGTACCATCCAGAGAGTATCGGAACGCCTGATGGCTTGTCTTCTATTCGGAATTTTATCGAGAATGTTGTAAAGTGAGGAAACTAGGATGAAAGAGATTATTGAAAAACTAGCAAAATTTGAAAATTTATCAGGTGTGGAAATGACGGACGTTATTGAGCGTATCGTAACTGGGCGTGTAACTGAGGCGCAGATTGCTTCTCTCCTCTTGGCCCTTAAGATGAAGGGGGAAACACCTGAAGAGCGCACAGCCATTGCCCAAGTCATGAGAGGACATGCCCAACACATTCCAACTGAAATCCATGATGCCATGGACAACTGTGGTACTGGTGGGGACAAGTCTTTCAGCTTTAACATTTCCACAACTGCAGCCTTTGTCTTGGCTGGTGGCGGTGTTCACATGGCCAAGCACGGAAACCGTTCGATTTCTTCTAAATCTGGTTCTGCAGATGTCCTCGAAGCTTTGGGTATCAATCTAGACCTCAAACCAGCTGAACTAGGTAAGGTCTTTGATAAAACTGGAATCGTCTTTCTCTTTGCCAAAAATATGCACCCAGCTATGAAATACATCATGCCAGCTCGTTTGGAGTTGGGAATCCCAACGATTATGAACTTGACTGGTCCCCTAATTCATCCAATGGCCTTGGAAACACAGCTTCTTGGAATTAGTCGTCCAGAACTTCTAGAAAGCACAGCTCAGGTTTTGAAAAATATGGGTCGCAAACGTGCTATCGTGGTTGCTGGGCCAGAAGGGTTGGATGAAGCTGGTTTGAATGGAACAACCAAGATTGCTCTTCTTGAAAATGGCGAAATCACCTTGTCAAGCTTCACTCCCGAGGATTTGGGAATGCAACGCTACGCTATCGAAGACATTCGTGGGGGAAATGCTCATGAAAATGCAGCAATTCTTGTCAGTGTTCTTAATAACGAACCAAGTCCATTCTTGGAAACAACAGTCTTAAATGCAGGTCTCGGATTCTACGCCAATGGTAAGGTGGCTAGTATCAAGGAAGGAGTGGCCTTGGCCCGTCAAGTGATTGCTAGTGGCAAGGCCCTTGAAAAACTCAGACTGTTACAGGAGTACCAAAAATGAGTCAGGAATTTTTATCACGAATTTTGGAGCAGAAGGCGCGTGAGGTCGAGCAGATGGAGTTGGAGCAAATCCAGCCCCTGCGCCAGACCTATCGCTTGGCTGACTATCTAAAACAACACCAAGACCGTTTACAGGTAATCGCTGAAGTTAAGAAGGCTAGCCCTAGTCTGGGAGATATCAATCTCGATGTGAATATTGTGCAACAGGCCCAGACTTACGAGGCTAACGGCGCTGTTATGATTTCTGTTCTGACAGACGAAGTTTTCTTCAAAGGTCATTTGGATTATCTTCGTGAGATTTCCAGTCAGGTAGAGATTCCGACTTTAAACAAGGACTTTATCATCGATGAAAAGCAAATCATCCGTGCTCGCAATGCAGGTGCAACAGTTATCTTACTCATCGTAGCGGCTTTATCAGAAGAACGCCTCAAGGAACTGTATGACTATGCGACAGAGATTGGTCTAGAAGTATTAGTGGAAACTCATAATCTAGCAGAGCTAGAAGTAGCCCACCGCCTTGGAGCTCAAATTATCGGTGTGAATAATCGTAATTTGACTACCTTTGAAGTTGACTTGCAGACTAGTGTAGACTTGGCCCAATACTTTAAGGACGATTGCTTGTACATTTCTGAATCTGCTATTTTTACAGAAGCAGATGCGAAACGAGTTGCACCCTACTTTAACGGAATTTTGGTAGGAACAGCCCTCATGCAGGCAGAAGATGTAGCCCAGAGAATCAAGGAGTTGCAGATTGACAAAGGTTAAGATTTGTGGACTATCGACCAAAGGAGCGGTAGAAACAGCTGTGTCAGCAGGGGCCGACTACATCGGTTTTGTCTTTGCACCTAGCAAAAGACAGGTGACCTTGGAACAAGCAGCAGAGCTGGCTAAGATCATTCCTACAAATGTCAATAAAGTTGGGGTATTTGTTTCACCAAATCGGGAAGAATTACTAGAAGCGATTGAAAAGGTTGGCTTGGACATGGTACAAATTCATGGTCAGGTGGCAGATGATTTGTTTGAGAAATTACCTTGTGCCAGCATTCAGGCAGTGCAGGTGGATGGAGATGGTCATGTACCAAGTTCACAGGCAGATTATCTACTTTTTGATGCACCTGTGGCAGGAAGCGGTCAAACCTTTGACTGGGAGCAACTGGATACGACAGAACTATCTCAGCCTTTCTTCATCGCAGGCGGGCTCAATGAGGATAATGTAGAAGAAGCGATTCAACACTTTACTCCCTTTGCAGTAGATGTATCAAGTGGAGTAGAATCAAACGGACAAAAAGATCATGAAAAAATTAGAAGATTTATAGAGAGGGTTAAGCATGGCATATCAAGAACCAAATAAAGATGGATTTTACGGAAAATTCGGCGGACGTTTCGTCCCAGAAACATTGATGACAGCAGTTTTGGAGTTGGAAAAGGCTTATCGTGAAAGTCAGGCAGATCCAAGTTTCCAAGAGGAATTAAACCAACTTTTGCGCCAGTATGTGGGACGTGAAACTCCTCTTTACTACGCAAAAAACTTGACCCAGCATATCGGCGGAGCCAAGATTTACCTCAAACGTGAAGACCTCAACCATACAGGTGCACACAAGATTAACAATGCCTTGGGCCAAGTTCTTCTCGCTAAACGCATGGGCAAAAAGAAAATTATTGCTGAAACAGGTGCCGGTCAACATGGTGTGGCAACTGCAACTGCTGCGGCCCTCTTTAACATGGAATGTACTATCTATATGGGTGAGGAAGATGTTAAACGCCAAGCCCTCAATGTCTTCCGTATGGAACTTTTGGGAGCCAAGGTGGAAGCTGTAACAGATGGTTCGCGCGTGCTCAAGGATGCAGTCAATGCAGCCCTTCGTTCATGGGTAGCCAACATCGATGATACCCACTATATCCTTGGTTCTGCCTTGGGGCCTCATCCTTTTCCAGAAATTGTGCGTGATTTCCAAAGTGTTATCGGTCGAGAAGCTAAACAACAGTACCGTGACTTGACAGGGCAAGATTTGCCAGATGCCCTAGTAGCCTGTGTTGGTGGAGGTTCGAATGCTATCGGGCTTTTCCATCCATTTGTGGAAGATGAGTCAGTGGCTATGTATGGAGCTGAAGCGGCAGGACTAGGTGTGGATACAGAGCATCATGCAGCAACCTTGACCAAGGGTAGACCAGGTGTTCTCCACGGTTCGCTCATGGATGTGCTCCAAGATGCTCATGGTCAAATTTTAGAAGCCTTCTCTATCTCAGCAGGTTTAGACTACCCAGGTATCGGTCCAGAACATTCTCATTACCACGATATCAAGCGTGCGACCTATGTTCCTGTGACAGATGAGGAAGCTTTGGAAGGATTCCAACTCTTGTCTCGTGTGGAAGGGATTATCCCAGCCTTAGAGTCTAGTCACGCTATCGCCTTTGCGGTGAAATTAGCCAAAGAACTTGGACCAGACAAGTCAATGATTGTCTGTCTATCAGGTCGCGGGGACAAGGATGTAGTTCAAGTTAAAGACCGTTTGGAAGCAGACGCAGCAAAGAAGGGAGAAGCTCATGCCTAAGACACTAACAGAAAAACTGAACGCTATCAAAGCAACTGGAAAGGGAATTTTTGTTCCCTATATCATGGCTGGAGACCACGAAAAAGGATTAGATGGTCTCGGTGAAACAATTCACTTTTTAGAAGACTTGGGTGTTTCAGCCATTGAAGTGGGAGTTCCCTTCTCGGATCCAGTTGCAGATGGTCCTGTTATCGAGGAAGCTGGCTTGCGTAGCCTAGCTCGCGGAACCTCTACCCAGGCTTTGGTTGAAACCTTGAAAACCATTGAAACAGAAATCCCAATTATCATCATGACTTACTTTAACCCCCTCTTTCAGTACGGTGTGGAGAAATTTGTTAAAGAACTTGCTGATACAGCAGTCAAGGGCTTGATTATACCAGACCTCCCTCATGAGCACGCTAACTTTGTAGAGCCCTTTTTGGCAGGTACAGACATAGCCTTGATTCCACTTGTCAGCTTGACAACAGGAATTGAGCGCCAGAAAGAGTTGATCAAGGGAGCAGAAGGCTTTGTCTATGCCGTTGCTATTAACGGGGTGACAGGGAAGTCAGGCAATTACCGTGCAGACTTGGATAAGCACTTGGCACAATTGCATCAAGTAGCTGACATCCCAGTCTTGACAGGTTTTGGTGTGTCTAGTCAAGCCGATGTAGAACGCTTTAATGCGGTGTCAGATGGCGTTATCGTTGGTTCGAAAATTGTAAAAGCTCTCCACCAAGGAGAGCCAATTGAGGACTTTATCAAACAAGCAGTAGCTTACCAAAAATAATCACACAAGCAGCGAGTAAAAGGAAAGGCACGAAAGGAAGTCTTTCCTTTTTCTTTTGTAGGAGAAAGGCCAGTTTTAGATATCATTTGCTAAGTTACTCTGATATGTAACTTTAAGAAAAAGCTAATTATTGTAGTAATTTCTTTAAGAAAATGATATAATTCATTAAAAAGTATTCGGAGGAGGAAAAATTATGTTGAATCAGGATCTCTTTGATTCGCTCAAGGCACAAAAAATTGTAGATACTTTGATGAAAGGTCAAAAAGATTATGTAGATGAACGTCTAGAAAAAAGAGAGACAATGAAAGTGTCGAATGGTTATGCATGGACGCGACCTAATCATATTGATAATGCATTTGCATCAGCAGATTTGTTTGAGTATAAATTACAATTAGCAGGACAGACTTGGGGATATTTAGAATTTGAAACAAATACAGAAAAATATGGGAAAGTATTGTTAATTATAAAGGGTAAGAAGCGACTTACGAGCCAATTTCCTTTGGTACAAAAAAATAAGAGTGGCTACTTATTTGAATATGCTAGGATGAATACACTTTATCTTAATCAACATTCTTCCTACAAAAATGATGAAGATAGTCATTCTTTTCCAATTCAGATGGAGTTAGTTTCTGATGAAATGATTCAAGAAATTGAACAAGCTACTAAAAATTCGAATATCGAAAAATTTATGATTTTAACTTATGAGGCGGACTCGGAAAACAATATTATATCTGTAGATGTTGTTATGCCTGATGCACGAACTGGTCAGTTACACTTGATTCAGGATTTGTCTGAGTATATTCAATCAAGTTCGTACCATTTCGAAGAAGCTAAATATCAAGATATTCCTAATTTTTCAGAATTATCGGAAACAGAAGATTTTGAAATTATTCCAAGAATAGAAAAACAAGAAGCTCAAAAGTAGTAAGGAGTATGTAAATGTTTAATGGTCGGGTATTGAAAGAATTACGGCTGTTAAATGGTTTAAGTAGAGCAGAATTGGCTCAGAGAATTAATTTAACGGAACAAGCCATTTGGCAGTTTGAGTCTAACGAAACGAAACCTAAATTATCAACTAGACTGCATTTGGCCAACCAATTTCATGTTGATTTAACTTATTTTGAACAGGAAGAAGAGAGCATTCGATTTGATTCTTCTGTAATTGCCTTTAGAAATGCAGATCTAGCAACACGGAAAACAATAGATATTCAAACTATGTATTTACATAAGGTAGATAGTTTGATTGATTATTTTGAAAGTTTTGTAATTATACCTAATATTACAATTCATGACCTAAGTAATGTAGTGAGTGAATCTTATCATAAGGGAGAATCTATTGAGGAATTGGCTCTTTACGCCAGAGGAAAATTAGGCATTTCAAAAGATAATCATGATTTGCTTTATAAATTAGAACGTTCAGGAATCTATATCGTGGAACGACTCATTAATGGTCAAGCTGATGCTTATAGCGCATGGTCAAAATCGGGAAGACCTTATATTGTATTGGGAACGAATAAATCATCTGTACGTCGAAATTTTGATTTAGCTCATGAGCTAGGACATATTCTTTTGCACAAATATAAAGATATGAATGAAGATGGTGATTGTTTGGAGCAAGAAGCAAATTATTTTGCATCATGTTTTTTATTGCCAAAAGAAGAGTTTTTAGTCAAATTTGAAGAGAGGGTAGGGAAACGTGTTAGCAATCCTGATAGTTATATTTTATTGAAGTCGGATTTGAATGTTTCGATACAGGCTTTAGAGTATCGAGCTTTTAAGTTAGGATTATTGACTCCAAAGCAACATTCTTACTTTTATCGTCAAATTGCGCAAAAAGGTTACAAAATTATTGAACCTTTGGATGATCAAATTTTTGTAAAAAAACCAAGCAAAGTAAAGAGTATTCTGGACGTTGTTTTGAGTAATCGTCTAGTCAGTCTAGCGACGATAATGTCTAAACAAAGTATTCGTTTACAGTTTATAAGCGAAATATTTTCGGTCGAAATGAAATTTTTTGATCAATATCAAGAAGATAAAAGAACAGATCAATTTGATAATATCATTCCTTTGTATAAAAGAAATAATTTATAATTTAACTGTGAAATAATTTCATGAAGGACATATGATAGAAATTGGACTTTATCAAACAAGCAGTAGCTTACCCAAAATAATCATACAAGCAGCCAGTAAGAGGAAAGGCACAAAAGGTAGTCTTTCCTTTTTCTTTAGTAGGAGAAAGGCTAGGATACCAGTCGTGGAAGCAAATTGAATTAAAATCAGAATTTCTGTAAGTGTAAAGACGAGTGCACAAGAAGCCAGAAAGAGAAAATCCCCTGCCCCTATGCGGATATCGATAAAGTGAGCCAAAATTCCAAGGACAAGGAAGAAGACCATGACCAGATTCCAGCCAGAGGAAGCCATGAGGATTAGGTGGAAAGTCATCCAGACCAGTAGGGGATACTCCTGATGACGAAAGTCGTAGATGCCTAAGGTCAAGCCAGCGGCAATCAAAATGACTTGATTCAAAGTTAGAAATCCCCAAGAAAAAGTTAAAAAGAGTAGTCCCAAGCACAACTCAAAGAGAACATACCAGAAAGGATAGTGGGCCTTGCAATAGCGACAGCGAAAGCCATGGACTACTTGAGAGACAATCGGAATCAAATCCAGTGATTTCAAGCGAGTCTGACAAGAATCACAGTGACTAGCAGGGAAAACAATGGATTGCTCAGGGAAACGATCAATGACCAATCCAAGAAAGGAAGCAAAAATAGCTCCAACAAGAAAAAAGTAAAGATGAATCATACTTATTTATTCGGAAAAAATAAGAGAAAGAGTATAATAGTTGGATATAGGAAAAATTTTAGGAGCAAATATGAAAATTCACTTTGAAAAAGGACTTCAGATAGAAAATGCCCAACTCATTTGTCGCTGGTCTAATGCTTTGGGAGAAAGTTTTCAGAAGCAATGGATGGGACCAATGATTCCTTTTCCCTTGGCAATTCAAGTCTTGCAAGATTTGGAAGGAATTTTTTCAATATTTGATGGACAAGAGTTTGTGGGGCTTATCCAGAAAATCAGGCTAGAAGACAGGAATCTTCATATCGGGAGATTTTTTATCAATCCTCAGAAACAGGGGCAGGGCTTAGGTAGCCAGGCTTTAAGGAAATTTGTTAGTTTGGCCTTTGAAAATGAAGACATAGATACTATTTCTCTAAATGTCTACGAGGCAAATCAAACAGCTTACAATCTTTACCAAAAAGAAGGATTTGAAATCGTTCAAATGGTTGAAGCACCTGTACGAAAATATATGATGATAAAATCTAGATAAGAATTAGATTATATCAATAACTGTCCCCATGCAATTTTCGGTTTTCAAACTTGTTGCAGAGAAATTTTCTTGATAAAATAGATACATGACTAGATATAAAGCTATAATTTCTTATGATGGCTATGCTTTTGCTGGTTTTCAGCGGCAACCTCACGCGCGTAGTGTCCAAGAGGAAATTGAAAAAACTCTAACCAAATTAAATAAAGGACAGGCCATTACAATACATGGTGCTGGGCGAACGGACAGTGGTGTTCATGCCTTAGGGCAGGTCATCCACTTCGATCTCCCCTATCAGATGGATGAGGAAAAACTTCGCTTTGCTCTTGATACCCAAAGTCCTGAAGATATCGATGTGATTTCGATTGAGATAGTGGCTGACGATTTTCATTGCCGTTATGCCAAGCATAGCAAGACCTATGAGTTTATCGTGGATAGAGGGCGTCCTAAAAATCCTATGAGACGTCATTATGCTACTCACTTTCCCTACCCACTCGATGTGGAACGGATGCAGGAGGCTGTCAAAAAGCTTGAGGGGACCCATGATTTTACTGGTTTTACGGCATCAGGTACTAGTGTAGAGGATAAGGTCAGGACGATCACGGAAGCTAGTCTTAGGGTTGATGAAACAGGACAATTTTTGACCTTTACTTTCTCAGGCAATGGCTTCCTCTATAAGCAGATTCGAAATATGGTTGGAACCTTGCTGAAAATTGGTAACAACCGTATGCCAGTTGAACAGATTGACCTCATCTTGGAGAAAAAAAACAGACAGTTGGCAGGACCAACTGCAGCACCTAATGGATTGTATTTAAAGGAGATTCGTTATGAAGAATAATCGTATTTTAGCACTTTCAGGAAATGATATTTTTAGTGGTGGTGGACTAGCTGCTGACCTTGCGACTTATACTTTAAATGGTTTGCATGGTTTTGTAGCCATGACTTGCTTGACTGCCTTGACAGAAAATGGTTTTGAGGTCTTCCCGACGGATGAGACTATTTTTCAACAACAGTTGGATAGTCTTAAAAGCGTAGACTTTGGAGGGATTAAGATTGGTCTCTTGCCGACTGTTGGTGTTGCTGAGAAAGCATTGAATTTCATCAAGGAAAGATCAGGAGTCCCTGTCGTTCTGGATCCTGTATTGGTTTGTAAGGAAACGCATGATGTTGCAGTTAGCGAACTCTGTCAAGAGTTGATTCGCTTTTTCCCTTATGTATCTGTGATTACTCCCAATCTTCCTGAGGCAGAGTTGCTTGCAGATCAAAAGATTGAAAGTCTGGATGATATGAAAGCTGCAGCGGGGAAATTACATGGCTTAGGAGCGCCAGCAGTCATTATTAAGGGAGGAAATCGTCTCAGTCAGGATAAGGCTGTAGATGTCTTTTATGATGGAGAGAATTTTACCATTCTTGAAAACCCAGTCATTCAAGGACAAAATGCTGGGGCAGGATGTACCTTTGCGTCAAGTATTGCTAGCCAGCTAGTTAAGGGAGAAGAACTCTTACCAGCAATTGAAACTTCCAAAGCCTTTGTTTACCGTGCCATTGCACAAGCAGATCAATATGGAGTGAGACAGTATGAAGCAAACCAAAACAACTAAAATTGCCCTAGTATCTATCTTAGCAGCCACTTCTGTCGTATTGGGGTATTTTATAAAAATCCCAACACCAACTGGATTTCTAACACTTTTGGACGTTGGAGTCTTCTTCACAGCCTTTTACTTTGGAAGCCGTGAAGGAGCCGTTGTCGGGGGGTTAGCAGGATTTCTCATTGACCTCATTTCAGGCTACCCTCAGTGGATGATTTTTAGCTTAATCAATCATGGTTTGCAAGGCTATTTTGCAGGCTTTAAAGGGAAATGGCAATGGTTAGGATTAGTCTTGGCGACTCTATTCATGGTAGCTGGTTATGCCTTAGCATCAGCTTGGATGAATGGTTGGGGTGCAGCTATTCCAGAAATCATCCCAAATCTCATGCAAAATGTTGTTGGAATGACTCTAGGATTTCTTCTTTGTCATAGTGTAAAGAAATTCAGATAATAGTGAAAAAAGGAAACCTACTCCGAACTATTAGGGAACTATTGAAAAAACTCTGATTATTTGCTAAAATGAGAGCTATGAAAACACTCTACGATGTGCAACAATATCTAAAACAGTTTGGTATCATTGTTTATATGGGAAAACGTCTCTATGACATTGAACTGATGAAGATTGAACTATCACGGATTTATGATGCAGGCTTGATGGACAAGCTAGATTATCTTGAAGCAGAAGCTGTTCTTCGCAGAGAGCACAAACTAGAATTAGACTATTTAGAAAAAAATGGAGATTAGGTAATATGGTAACTTGGATATTATGGGGACTTATTGTAGCGATGTTGGCTTGGATGGGATACAACTACCTTCGCATTCGTCGTGCAGCGAAAATTGTAGACAATGCAGAGTTTGAGTCTTTGATTCGTACAGGTCAGTTAATTGACTTGCGTGATCCAGCTGACTTCCACAGAAAACATATCCTTGGAGCTCGTAATATTCCTTCAAATCAATTGAAGACAAGTCTTGCAGCTCTTCGCAAGGATAAACCTGTCCTTCTATATGAAAACCAACGTGCGCAACGTGTGACCAATGCAGCACTTTTCTTGAAAAAGCAAGGCTTCTCAGAAATCTATATCCTCTCTTACGGATTGGATTCATGGACTGGCAAGGTGAAGTCTAATTAACAATGTGAAAAAACTTGTCACATATGTTTAATATAAAGTCTCGGCTTTTTATGGTATAATTGTTAGTATAAAATTTAAGGAGTTTTTTGAAGATGAAAGAAAAGAAAAAACCATCACTTGTTTTAGGTATCCTATCTATCGTCCTTGGTTTGCTATCTCCAATTGTAGGTCTCGTTTTAGGGATCATTGGTCTAGTCTTGGCTAATTCACATCAAAAAGAATCTGAATTAGACTATAAAACAGAACGAATTCTTAATATCGTAGGGATTGTAGTTTCTGTAATTAACTGGGTTGCAGGACTCTTCTTAATGATGCACTAATCAGGATTCTAACAAAAAAAGCTTTATTTTTAAAAGCTTTTTTTGTTTTATCCACTTTTCGTTAAGTGGTTTTTAATGATTTTCAATTCTTTCTGGCTCAGGGACAAGTTTGCATAGTTCTAAAACTTGTTACCTAATAGATAAAGCCAAATTGTATGGTATAATGAATGGGTTAAAAAATTTAAGAAGTTTATTGAAAAATGCAAGAAAAGAAGAAAAATCCACTTATAGTGGGTATCCTATCTATTGTTCTCGGATTACTAAATCCATTCGTAGGCCTGTTTTTGGGTATCGTTGGTCTAGTCTTGGCTATCTCACTTCAAAAAGAACCTGAACTAGACTATAAAAAAGAACGAACTCTCAATATCGTAGGTATTGTAGTTTTTGTAATAAACTTGATTGTAGCCATAGCGAGAGTTTATGGATAAGCAATAACAAAAAAGCTTTGAAGTATAAAGCTTTTTTGTTTTATCCACTATTTTCTAAGTATGTTTTAATAAACCGCAGTTCTTCTTTGTTTAGAGGACGGAAATCACCTTCTGCTAGGTCAGGGTCCAATATAAAATTCCCGAATTGAACTCGTTTTAGGGCAGTGACCTTGACACCAACAGAGAGGAACATTTTTTTGACTTGATGAAACTTTCCTTCAGAGATGGTGATAGTGGCTTTGCTGAGACTAGGACTTGAGGATAAAATCTCAAGTTGAGCAGGTTTACAAATAGTTCCGTCAAGAAAGACAATCCCGTCTTTGAACTCTTGAATATGGTCGGGAGTTAGTGGCCCATTGACCTCTACTTGGTAAGTTTTATCGACATGGTATTGAGGATGGAGGAGTTGAAAACCTAGAGGCCCATTGTCCGTTAAGAGGAGGAGTCCTGTCGTATCCCGATCCAGACGACCGATGGCGTAGAGTTGGTCAGACTGGAGATGCTGAGGAAGGAGGTCCATGACCGTTGGGAGTTTCTTATCCTTGCTTGCAGTTACGACTCCATTTAGCTTATGGAGCATGAGGTAGGTGTGTTCATATCCTTGGATTTTTCTATCTTTGAAAATCAGCTCTTGCAACCCTGTATCAACATTCTGTGCAAGGGAACGAGCAGCGTGTCCATCTACAAAGATTTCTTTTTTCAAAAGAGCTTGTTTCATGGCCTTACGGCTGATTTTTTCCTGGGCTAATAATTTATCTAAACGCATACCAGCCTATCTTATCACAAGTCAGGATTTTTGAAAAGAAAAGAGAAGGAATGAATTTTCTTTTGAAAACATTTACACTTGCTTGAATTAAGTCATTTGCTTAAAATTGTGGTATAATCGTTCAGTTAGAAAATAAATTTTTGAATACAATAGAGGAAATCATGACAAAATTAAGAGAAGATATCCGTAATATCGCGATTATCGCCCACGTCGACCACGGTAAAACTACCCTCGTTGACGAATTGTTGAAACAATCTGAAACTCTTGACGCGCGTACAGAATTAGCTGAGCGTGCAATGGACTCAAACGATATTGAGAAAGAGCGTGGAATCACCATCCTTGCGAAAAATACAGCAGTTGCCTACAACGGAACTCGTATCAACATCATGGACACACCAGGACACGCGGACTTCGGTGGAGAAGTTGAACGTATCATGAAAATGGTTGACGGTGTTGTTTTGGTCGTAGATGCTTACGAAGGAACTATGCCACAGACTCGTTTCGTATTGAAAAAAGCCTTGGAACAAGACCTTGTGCCGATCGTTGTCGTTAACAAAATCGACAAACCATCAGCTCGTCCAGCAGAAGTCGTAGATGAAGTCTTGGAACTTTTCATCGAGCTTGGTGCAGATGATGACCAGCTTGACTTCCCAGTAGTCTATGCTTCAGCGATCAACGGAACATCTTCATTATCAGATGATCCAGCAGACCAAGAAAAGACGATGGCGCCAATTTTTGACACCATTATTGACCACATCCCAGCTCCGATTGATAACTCAGATGAGCCCCTTCAATTCCAAGTGTCACTTCTTGACTACAACGACTTTGTAGGCCGTATCGGTATCGGACGTGTCTTCCGTGGTAGTGTAAAGGTTGGGGACCAAGTTACCCTTTCTAAATTGGACGGTACAACCAAGAACTTCCGTGTTACAAAACTCTTTGGTTTCTTTGGTTTGGAACGTCGTGAAATCCAAGAAGCCAAAGCTGGTGATTTGATTGCCGTATCAGGTATGGAAGATATCTTTGTCGGTGAAACCATTACTCCAACAGATGCAGTTGAGGCATTGCCAGTTCTTCACATTGACGAACCTACTCTTCAAATGACTTTCTTGGTTAATAACTCACCATTTGCTGGTCGTGAAGGAAAATGGGTCACTTCTCGTAAGGTTGAAGAGCGCCTTCAAGCTGAGTTGCAAACAGACGTTTCACTTCGTGTTGAGTCAACAGATTCACCGGATAAATGGACTGTTTCAGGACGTGGAGAATTGCACTTGTCAATCCTTATTGAAACAATGCGTCGTGAGGGCTATGAACTTCAAGTATCTCGTCCAGAAGTTATCGTAAAAGAAATCGATGGTGTTAAATGTGAGCCATTTGAACGTGTTCAAATCGATACTCCAGAAGAATACCAAGGTTCTGTTATCCAAAGTCTTTCTGAACGTAAAGGTGAAATGTTGGATATGATTTCAACTGGTAATGGTCAAACTCGTTTGGTCTTCCTTGTTCCAGCGCGTGGTTTGATTGGTTACTCAACAGAGTTCTTGTCAATGACTCGTGGTTATGGTATCATGAACCATACCTTCGACCAGTACTTGCCATTGATTCCAGGTGAAATTGGTGGTCGTCACCGTGGTGCCCTTGTTTCTATCGATGCTGGTAAGGCTACAACTTACTCAATCATGTCTATCGAAGAACGTGGTACGATCTTTGTCAACCCAGGTACTGAGGTTTACGAAGGAATGATCATTGGTGAAAACTCTCGTGAAAACGACTTGACAGTTAACATCACGAAAGCGAAACAAATGACCAACGTTCGTTCAGCTACTAAGGACCAAACAGCGGTTATCAAGACTCCTCGTATCTTGACCCTTGAAGAGTCTCTTGAGTTCTTGAACGACGATGAGTACATGGAAGTAACTCCTGAATCTATCCGTTTGCGTAAGCAAATCCTTAACAAGGCAGAGCGTGAGAAAGCAAACAAAAAGAAAAAGTCAGCTGAATAAAAGCTAGAAAGAGCAGAAAATGGTCTATTTAATCATAGGGATTTTATTACTCTTACTCTATGTATTTGCGACACCTCAAAGTATCAAGGGGACGGTTAATATTGTAATTCTTGTTTTTGGTTTCGTTTCCCTATTGATTCTATTGATGTTGTCAATCTTACAAATCTTCCAACTGCCAACAGAATTCTTTATTACAGTAGCTATGCTTGTTCTCACTTACTTTAGTTTGCGAGACATATCCTCAATGTCGGTGAAAAAGAGATAGGCAAATGGCTTTGGAGTTCTGCTAGAATTCAGTAAAGATATTTATAAAACATACCACAAGTGAAGTCAGAAAAACTGATTTTACTTGTGGTTTTTTTGCTCTGTAACAAAGAAATCGTATTTACTTTTCTTATGATTTTTGAAAAGTTAATCGATTTGTATCAATGCTATCTTTTCCTTCAGTGGCAGGATATTGGAAGAACATTTGAGAAATAAAGCTCGAACTTCGAATCTTTGCAAAGAATAAGGATGGATTTCTTTAAAACTGGATAAAGAAGCTAAATATGGTAATTTTTTATTCAAATCTTTTGTAGGCGTTTACTATTTTTGATATACTGTGAGAAGGAATAGATACGAAATTGGAGTTTATTATGAAAGAACATCATTTTAAAGCAAAACAACGCTTTTCTTTGAGGAAGTATGCAGTAGGAACTTGTTCCGTCTTATTGGGAACGAGTTTATTTTTTGTGGGCACAAGTGAAAATGGTGTGGTTGCAGAGGAAAGGATTCCCCAGCTAGTGTCACACTATGTGGAAGACAAAGATTTACCTGAATCTTTGAAGGCTGAACTACGTTGGTTTGAAGAGAATGCTATCCAAGTGGAGGAAGGTAAGGATTATTACTTCGTCTACCGTAAATCTGCGGCGAAGTTACCTGATACTGGCTTGTTTTCAAATGCCATCCTGCCTGTGCTAGGTACAGGAATCTTGTTAGTTTCGCTCACTCTCATTAAAAAGCGAAAGGGAGCTTCTCTCTTTCTAGTGACAGTTTTGGCTGTAGGTGGGACTGCTCTATCAGTTTCTGCCTTGGAGAACTTAGTAGAGCTTCGTCCAGCACTTGTCAAAACAGTTGCAGGAGAATTTTTGCCTAGTCCAGAAAAGATTGAGGGTTATGAATTTACAGGCTATTATTTTGTAAGGGGAAATGGAGAAGTTTCTAGAAATGAAAATACAAAACCTAATTCTCCACAAGCAGATAAGGTAGAATCCACCCCAATTCCAAGCGAAGGTACTCCAAGCTTGGTAGAGGTGAAGCCAGAACTTGAGGTTACAACAGAGGCTCTTGCTTATGATACTATTTATCAGGACGATCCAGACTTGCTTAAGGGTCAAACCCGTGTCATTCGAGCAGGCGTAGCAGGTGAGCGCACTATCTTAACGGAAGTGACGACTGTGGATGGCAAGGAAGACCGCCAAGTCAAATCCAATACTGTGACTTTGGAGCCAATTTCCGAAATCATAGCAGTAGGCACTAAGGTAGAATCCACTTCAATTCCAAGTGAAGGTGCTCCAAGCTTGGTCGAGGTGAAACCAGAGCTAGAGGTCACGACAGAAGCGGTTGCTTACGATACTATTCATCAGGACGATCCAGACTTGCTTAAGGGTGAAACTCGCCTTATTCGAGCAGGCGTAGCAGGTGAGCGCACTATCTTAACGGAAGTGACGACTGTAGATGGTAAGGAGGTCCGTCAAGTCAAATCCAACACTGTAACCTTAGAACCAGTTACCGAAATCATAGCAGTAGGCACTAAGGTAGAATCCACCTCAATCCCAAGTGAGGGAGCACCAAGCTTGGTCGAGGTGAAACCAGAGCTAGAGGTCACGACAGAAGCCGTTGCCTATGATACTATTCATCAGGACGATCCGGACTTGTTCAAGGGTCAAACCCG